>JANLUE010001331.1:0-2691 GCA_031363325.1 Gemmataceae bacterium | reverse complement strand
CTTGCGACTCGATTCTCAACCCCTGATTGAGTCGGTCACGGCGACAACGAAATATGTGTTTGACATGGCCGATCGGCCACTCGTCGTCGAACTCTTCGCACTCTCCGACGACCCGCACGATCAAGAGCGATTTCGCCGTCGACGCACCGTGACCGCCTATGGGCATGACGTTGCGATCCCGACGCCCGAGGACGTGATCGTCTGGAAGTTGCGCTGGTACGATCGAGCTCGACGAAGTCGCGATTGGGACGACGTGAAGAACGTCCTCGCCGTCCAGGGCAACGCGCTCGACTGGGCGTACATCGAGGGCTGGTGCGACCGCCACGGCTCGCGGGCCCACCTCGACCAACTTCGGGCCGAGGTGGCGCGATTCATCGAATAGGGTCCCCGATGAGTACCCTGGCCGATCTCGTGGCCGCCTGCAAGCACGATCCGGACTTCGACGCACCCCGGCTCATCCTGGCCGACTGGCTCGACGAACACGGCCAGTGTGACCGGGCCGACGTCCTTCGCCGACAGGTTCTCGACCCAAAGCGCACGATTGACGCGAGGCTACTTCCGGAGGAAATGATCGGAGCGTGGAAGCAATTGCCGATTGTCTCCGCGGAGTGGCCAAACTGTGAGCACATTGAGCCACGATTGTGGTACGAGCGCGGCTTTCTTCGGGTCGCGGACATATTCCACGAGTTGTTCGACAACCTGACCGCGATTCTCGATGCACCGTACGATTGGACCTGGATCGATGGAATCAAATTTGGATCGTGGGGCGTTGGAGAACAGGATTGGTCGTCACTGTTTCAGTCGCCGCGATTGCTTGAGTTGAACTGGCTTGAGTTTAGCGATGATTATTACGACTCCACTTTGAGCTCGCAGATTGCCAAGAGTCCCCACCTGACAAGCCTGAGACACCTTCAATTGTTTGATGTCAAGCTGGAAGATGAAGGTGTTCGACGGCTGTCGCAGGTCGATGGGCTTCGGGAACTGACCTCGCTTGACCTGACCTATTGCGGAATGGCGCGACGCGGCATGAAGGCCTTTGCCGCGTCCGAAGTCTGGGACAATTTGCGCGTCTGCAATCTGCATGGCAACCGGCTCGGCGATACGGCATTGCTCGAACTTGCCACCGGTCGACATCGGCCGTTGCTGACTTCGCTCGATGTGGCCGACGCTCCTCACACCGATGCCGGCCTGCTGCACCTCGCCCGGTCCGATCGCTTCCCGGCACTTCGACAACTGAAAATTGGCTGGCTTCGCTTCGACGATCAACGCGTACGTTTTGGCCCGTTCGGCGTTGAGTCCCTCCTGAACGCGACAAACTTCACTCTCGATCGGTTGACGCTTCGATTTGTGAAGCGGGGCGAACCGTCGGCACCGATGCGAGAACTTTTTGAGCTGGCCGAGCGCCTTCCGGATCGCGTGAAACTCGAATTGCACGACCCCGGCGGCAATTTCGAGAGCGTTCCAGGGTCGTTGACTGCCGCCCAACACGAGACGGCGAACGGGCTGCGAGAACTCTGACGCAGCCGGTGCGTCGTGGAAAGTCGTGTCTGGTCTTGAGGGTGCGAGTTCCACCGGGCATCGGTCGTTCTGGCCCGAAAGCAACTTGAGGGGCATGGGCGGTAACTCAAGTGAACGCCGTGCAAACCACGAAACGCGTCAGAGATTGGCGATGAGCCTCGAACCTCTGAATTCGAGGCTCATCGCCCGATGAACTCGCACGATTATTTTTTCTTCGGCCACACCAACTGGATCAGCTTCGCGACCGGATCGTAGAACTCGTCGACGACGCGTTCTTTCATTGGAATGATCGCGTTGTCCGTGATCGTGATGTGTTCCGGGCACACCTTCGTGCAGCACTTCGTGATGTTGCAATAGCCGATGCCGTGCTTCTTCTTCGCGTCGGCCACGCGGTCTTCGCTATCGAGGGGGTGCATTTCCAGCATTGCGAGATGCACGAGGAACCGCGGGCCGATGAACTCTTCGTGTTTGTGATGATCCCGCAAGACGTGGCACACGTCCTGGCACAGGAAGCACTCGATGCACTTGCGGAACTCTTGCACGCGCTCGGCGTCGGCCTGATTCATGCGCCAGGTTCCGTCCGGCGCGTCGGCCGGCCGGGGCTTGAACGGCTTGATCTGTTTCTTGACCCGGTAGTTCCACGAGACGTCGGTCACGAGGTCCTTGATCGGCGGAAACGCCTGCATCGGCTCGACCGTGACGGGCTCCTCCAGCGGCAGGTCGGCCAGGCGGGTCATGCACATGAGGCGTGGCTTGCCGTTGATCTCGGCCGAGCACGACCCGCACTTGCCCGCCTTGCAGTTCCAGCGACACGCCAGGTCCTGAGCCTGCGTCGCCTGAACCTGATGGACGGCGTCCAGGACAACCATGCCTTCGGTGACATCAACCGGGTACTCTTGAAAAGCGCCCTTTTCACGGTCGCCTCGCCAAATATTAAAGGTAGCCGTCGTCCCCATTACTCGATCCTCGATTCGCAATGCGAACTGTATCAGTTCAAATCAGCGTTTCGTAGGACAGGTTTTTAACCAGTCCTACGAAACGGAACGAGCGGGCGGTTCATCATGATCGAACTATCAAGCTGTAATCTCATACCATTTCGTTCCGTAGGACAGGTTAAAAACCTGTCCTACGGAACGCTGATTTTGTTCGATCATTTTTGTTCTTCAATCGCCG
>JANLUE010001319.1:0-8874 GCA_031363325.1 Gemmataceae bacterium | reverse complement strand
CGTGCGCAAGGAGCTGGCCAACATCGCCTCGGAAATGGAGAGTCTCTACGGCACCGGAAAATACTGCCCGCCCAGGGGCGGGGGGCGGTGCTTTGAACTCGGCGAGTTGGATCGAGCCGAAACGAATTTGCGACAAGCGTTGGAACTTCGGCCGAAATGTATGATCCCGCCGCGTGGACCTCCGTGCGTCTGGCACCATACGCTCGCCCTGGTACTCCGTGAGAAGGGGGCCAGTGACCCACGAAAATTCGCGGAAGCGTCTCAATTGTTGGAGCCGGCGGCCACTCAGGCCCGCCTCCTGGCCTGGGTCGCCCCGACGGTCGAGTTTCGGGGCATCGCGGCGACGATCGTCGACAACCTGGGCATGCTCAAGCGCGACACCAACGACCGGGCCGGCGCGGTCATGTATCTCAGTGAAGCCCTCGAGCGGATGCGGTCGATGGGGCCGGCGTATCCGGAAAACCAACTGCTTGGAACGATGAACAATCTGGCGATCGCCCATGAAGTGTGGGACAACTCGGACGAAGCGCGAAAGCTGCTCGAATACGTCGTGTCGAGGCGCGAGCGCCTTCATGCCGCGGAGCCGAGCACCGCCAGTGCGGCCGATCTCGCTTCGGCCAAGATCAATCTGGCGCACGTTCTGTACGATCTCCACGTCACCAAAAAGCTGAATGTCGCGACTCGCGCCGAGGAACTCGCGATTGAGGCGGTCAATCTCACCCGCAAGTGGTTCAAAGGAAACGATCCCGATCTCGGTTCGCGTTTGCAAACCCTCGCCATGATTCTGCAATTCCGCGGCTATCACGAGGTCGCGGAGAAACTCAATCGAGAGGCCGTGGCGATTGCCGAAAACGCCTACCCCGCGGCGATCTTTCCGGACGGACACTCGGAATTGGCGCGAGCCCGGCACAACCTGGCGTTCGGCTTCGAGCTGCAAAATCGGCCAGCCGAGGCCGTGCCCTTGTATCAGTCGTCCCTTCAGTCGCGCATTCGAGCAAATGAACGGTTCGCGCTCGTATCGACCGAGTCGGCGGCCCTCGAATTTGGTGTCCGCGGCATTCTCGACTTCGCCGTCTATTTGTCCGCGACCCGACCGGCCAAGACCCCCGCCGAGGTGGTGTATTCCGATGTCTGGGCCTTCAAATCCGGGCTCATGCGCGTTTTCGAGCGCCGACATGCCGAAGTCGTTTCGACGTCCGACCCGAACGTGCGACGCAATTGGACTGCACTCATCGAAGCCCGGCAGGCCCAAGAACGGTTGATTTGGAGGCAATCCGTATTGCTCGCTCCGATTGATCGAGGCAACGAGTTCCGTCGACTGGGTGCCGAAGTCGAACGACTGGAACGCGAACTGGGGGCGGCGGTGCCATCGTTTAGCGCCAGTTCGGCCAAGGCGCCCTCCGTCGCAGCGCTTCAGGCCGCACTTCCGGATCGAAGCGCGTTTATCGACGTGGTTTCCTACCGCGAGATGAAGGCGATTCCCATCAAAGGCCGGGCGGGGTTCTTTCAATCCGAACCGCACTACGACGCCTTCGTCGTTCGCCGCGACGGCATCGAACGCGTCGACCTCGGGCCCGCAATGCCGATCGATCAGGCCCTGGCGAATTGGCGGAAGGCCATCGACACATCGGCAACTGCGAATACGCCGTCCGCACAGCCCGACGGTCAGTATGCCCGGGAGCTACGAACGCTCGTGTGGGACAAGCTCGCCGCCGCCCTGCCAACCGATACCTCGGTCGTTTACATTTCGCCAGATGGCGCGCTCGCGCAACTTCCCTGGGCCGGCCTGCCGGGCCGAGCGCCGGGAACGATCCTGCTCGAGGACCTCGCGATCGCGATCGTGCCACATGGGCCGTACTTGCTTCGACAACTGACCGGCCCGAAACCGAACCCAACGGACGGAACTCTGCTCGCCATCGGGGGAATTGAGTTCGGCGAGCCGGCGGACGGCGAACGATTGTGGTCGCGACTCGATGGGTCGACGCGGGAGCGTGAGAACGTTGCGAGACTGGCCGGTTCCTACGGATTGACAGCACATGAGTTGACGGGGACGGCGGCGACGCGCGCCCGGTTGCTGGCCGAACTTCCGGGGGCCCGCGTCGCTCACCTGAGCACACACGGCTTCTTCGCCAACGAAAAGGAGGGGGCGAAGTTTGGCCTCGATAAGTCCCTCTTCGAGTTTCGCTCGCTTTCCGCCCGCCCCGAGCGAATCGGCGAGGGCGTCAAGAACCCCCTGCTGCTCACGGGGCTCGCGCTTGCCGGCGCGAACGAAGTCGGCAACGCGGAAGGCTTGCTCACGGCCGCGTCGATTGTCGATCAGCCGCTCGAAGGCCTCGACCTGGCGTTCCTGAGTGCCTGTGAGACGGGGCTCGGCGAATCCGTCAGTGGCGAAGGTGTTTTCGGTTTGCAACGAGCGTTTCACGTGGCGGGCTGCCGAAACGTCGTGGCGTCGCTCTGGAAAGTCGACGACGAGGCGACGGCGGCGTTGGCCACACTCTTCTATCGCAACCTGTGGGAGCGAAACCTGTCGCCGGTCGAATCGCTGCGGCTCGCTCAACTCACCATGTACCGGGCGGGCAAGCTCGATCCGCGCTTCGCGACGGTCGATGGCAAGGGCTCGAGCGATGGTCGTGCAATCGGCGTTCGCGACTGGGCAGCGTTCACGGTCTCCGGCGTCGGTCCGGTGACCGGGGCCGAGCCGATTGAACTCCCACCGGAGGAGTCGCGAACGACATACCGTTGGTGGATCGTCAGCGGCTTGGCCTTGATCGTCTTGCTCGGAATTGTCCTGCGCCGGCGGGCACTACGGACGACCTAAGACCCGGCCCGCGAATGGTGTCCGTCGCCACGCTCCGCCGGGAACGGCCGTGGGCCGCCGAATTGCTTCGACGGCCCACGCTCGATTCAAGTTCGTGTCCCGACCTCAACGGCACACCTGGCCGAGGTTGTAGCCGCCCGATTCCTTGCAGGCCGGCACTTCGATGTCGCAGATCATGTTCGACTTGACGGTGCCGCCGAACGCCCCGACCGATCCCTTGCCCGCCTTGTACCCCGCCGGCGGGCACACCTTGATCATGTACTTGCCCGGCTTCAGGTCCGTGAAGTTGTACAGGCCGCCAGCGTCGGTCGTAACGGTCTTCTCGACCCAGTTGCCGTCCTTGTCGTGTCCGGTCAACTTGATCTTCACGCCGGCCAGGGCCATCTCGATGCCGTCGCGGAGTCCGTCGTTGTTTTTGTCGTGCCAGATCAGGCCGCTCAGGTTGCTCCCCTTCGTGCAAACGCATCCGCACGGCGGCTTCGGAACATCGACGACGATGTTCGGTTCCTTGTAGTGGATCTCACCGTAGCCGTTCCACGAGCAGGCGATCAGCGTCCCTTCGAGGTTGCCGTTCGAGAACTCGACGTGGGCCTTCGGGGCCATCACGCTGCCCTGGAAACCGATGCCCTGGAGGGTGACCTTGGCGGCTTCGTGGAAGTTGAACACAACTCGGTCGGCCGTCGTGCCCTGGACGCTCATGCCCAGGTACTGCATCCGGGCTTCGGCCCCGGAGACGTTCACGAGCACCGTCGAGCCGGCCGGGGCCTTGATCGTCACGGTGTTCGCGTTCCACAGGTCCGACGCCTTCAGATTGAAGACGTTGGTCTGGGCGTTGGTCCCGGTCAACGTGACGATGCCCCACTGATTCGTGACCGATCCGGTCGTCGCCTTGCCGGCCCAGTTGGCCGACAAGTCCATGAGTTGCGTCTTGGCCGCGCCGAAGTCGATGACCGACCCTTGCCGCGTGGTGCCGTTCGGGATGCCGAACGACTCGAAAGTGCCCGTCCCGGCATATACGACGTTGCCATTGAAGACTTGGCCGTTCGTGTACTTCAGGTTGCCGCCGACGATCACGTCGTCGCGGGTGCCATTTGAATCGGAGAGACCATCGCCGACCGAATAGCCGGTCACCGTGGCGTTTCCACCCACGGCCAGTCGGCCCTGGATGTCGCTGTACTGTCCGTTGAAGTCGTGGAGGATGAACGCGGAGTAATCGCTGGCGATTCCGAGGCCCGAAGCGGGGACTTCGCGGCCTTCGAGGTTTTCGACAATCAGGCGGGGTCGACGGGTGTTGACGGGATTAACGGTGGAGGGGACCGACCGGTCGGGCCGGCTGGTCGGAGAGAAGAACATTGAGGCGGCTCCAGGGTGGCGAATATAGCACAAGTCTCCCAGGGAATTTATCCGGATTCTTCGTTATGAACAACCCCGCTTCGCTTAAACGTATGCTTTTCTCGTCATACGTGAACGAAGTCATTTCTTCGCCTCAACCCGACCTCGGGTTCGAGCGCCGATAGCGGTTGTGCAGGCATCCGGACCGCCGGAAACGCTTCTCGACCGGCTTCAGCTGATCGACTCTGGATCGATTCGCGTCCGATAAGACTTTCGATTCGCCGATTCGGCTGGACTTGAGTCGTGCGGTCGATTCGGCAATGATCCCGGTTGCCCGCCGCGACCGCGAACATGAACCGACTTTTACCGACACTCCTTTTGCTCGTCGTCCTTCCGCCGAGCGTGGGCCAACAGAAGGACAAGCCCAAGGACCAGCCGCCGAAGCTTCTCTACGCCCTGCAACTCGGGGCCGATGCCGGCAAGACCACGAAGCTCACTTTGCGAGGCCTGCGCCTCGACACGGCCACCGAAGTTCGTCTCGGCGAGCCGAAGTCGTCGGGCAAAGTGATCGGCAAGGGTCGCAAGGCCGCGATGCCGAATGCCCAGATGAACGTCGAGGCGGTTGGCGACACCGAACTCGATGTCGAAGTGTCCTTGCCGGCCGAAGTACCCGGCGGCGTCGTGCCGATCATGGTAATCGGGCCGGGCGGCGAATCGACGCCTCTGAGGGTATTGGTGAACGACGACTCGCCCCGCGTCGCCGAGAAGGAACCGAACGACGGCTTCAAGCAGTCGATGGCCATCGTGGTCCCGTCCGTCGTCGAAGCATCCATCAAGCAAAGTCAAGATGTTGATGTGTTCCAATTCGAAGGCAAGACGGGCGAGAAGTTGCGCATCGAAGTGGTGGCCGCCCGGGCCGGCTCGCCGGTCGCGCCGATCCTGACCCTCTACGATTCGGCCGGTCGTACTTTGGCGACCGGCGAAGTGCCAACCGGCGAACGCGACCCGACGATCCGTTTCACCGTGTCGGCGAACGGGGCGTATCTCATTTCGGTGATCGACGCGCACGATCAGGGCGGGCCGATGTTCGTGTATCGCCTCGCGGTTCGCCGAGACAAGTAACCCACGGTTACTTGATCTTCGAATAGTCCGTCGGGTTCAGGAAGACGCTATCGACTTTCTTGACGAGCCCACCGTCCTTCTCCGAGTCCGCGCGGGCCTTCTTCCAGTCGGGGTCGTCGCGGAACGCCTTCCAACTCTTGTCGGCCGCTTCCTTGCTCGGGTAGGCGAGGATGTAGACCATCATGTCCTCGGCCTTCTCCGGGTCGATCGGGCTCCAGAAGCCGATGATCGTCATGCCGTGCTTTTCGAAGAGCTTGCACGTGTGGTCGCGGAAGCGGGCGTGCAGGGCCTTCATCTTGCCGGGGTTCGCGTAGTACGTGCGCATCTCGAACACGCGCGTGTCGGCCTTTTTCGGTTCGTCGGCCGGAGTCGGTAGTGCGGTCATGAACAGGATCGTCGCGGAGAGGAGGGTTCGAAACACGGGGTGCTCCAGGAGGGAATCAAACGATGCCGAGGTCGCGCTTGAGCGCTCGGTACCAGTCGCCGAACCAGCCGGTCTTGACGCGGTTCAGGCCGGTGTCTTCCATCACAATGACCACAAGCTTTTTGAGGTCGCGGTCGTTTTTTCGGCCCTGCGCCCCGGCCTTGATGGCCTCGACGATGCGATCGAACTCGGCCCGATCGATCTTGCCGTCCTTGCCGGCCGCCGCCTGGACGCGTTCGCGAATGGCCTTCAGCAGTTCGCTCTCGAGAACGAACCCCTGCAACTCGCACACCTGGCCGAGCGCGTGCCGGGCCGAATCGATCCCGATCCCCTGTTGAATGGCGACCTGGAGAATTTCGCGTTCTTCGTTTTTGTCGATGTATTTGTCGTCGTACCCGCGCAGCTTGATCTCATCGACGAACCGCTTCTTGATCTCTTCCATGGTCGCGTCCCTCGGACGGAGAATCAGGGTACTTCGACCGGGGCGGGCGAGGATTTGGGAGAGTATATGCGGGTGGGGCCCAAGGGAATTGGGCCCCGGTGCCGAAAGGAACCGGCGGGTTCATTTCTTCGCACGCGGGTCGTCCGTCGGATCGACGTAGGTGATGCTCCAAGGCCCGTCGCCGTGGAACTGCACGATCGTCTCGCCCTTGACCCAGACGAAATGCTTCATGCCGGCCGGCCAGGTGCCGTACGTGCCGGCCGGCATGGCCTCCGCTTTCGCCGCTTCAAACTGGTCGCCCATGCCGATGTGGAACGTACCCGAGATCACGGTGACCCGCTCGGGCTTCGGATGCGTGTGCGGCGGGATGCGATAGCCGTCGGGGACTTTCACGCGAAAGACAAATGGGCCAGGCTTGGTCGGGTCGCCTTCGAGGACCGCGATCTTCGCACCGGCTGGAAGTGAAGGCGGGCCGTCACGCCACTTGAGCCCGTCGGGCCGATGCAGCGCGGCCGACATCGCATCGCGATGCTCGTCGCCAACCGACGGGCCCCAAATCCCAAGCGCGAGGAGAAGGGCTCCAAGTTCGATTCGACGCATGTTCCACTCCGATGTTTCGCGGCGGTGGGATGCTAACGGCGTGCTTCGATCGGCGTGATGGACTTGAATTGATGCCGGCGCGAACGGGCATAAGGAATCGTTATGGGACAGGCCGAGTCATTTCGGGCTCGGGATCGACCAGGGCGAGGAAGCGTTCGGCCGGCGTCGGAAGTACGCGTTCGCGGTCCCGGACCACATACATGTCGCGCGTCAGGGTCAGGCCGACTACGGATACGGCTTTGACCCGACCGGCCCGCACTTCTTTCCGCACCGCCTGTCGAGAGAGGACGGCGATGCCAATCCCGCGCTCGACCGCTTCCAGAATCGCCTCGCTACTGCCGAGTTCAAGCACGACCGAAAGTGCCGACGGGGCCACTCCGAGTCGATCGAGAGAACGTTCCAGGCAACGGCGCGAGCCGGACCCGCGCTCGCGTTGCACGAGTGGCTGAGACAACAGGTCGGCGACCGACACACGCCGCTTGCGCCACCACGGATGACCCCGTGGCACGACCAGGACAAGTTCATCGCACGCGAAGCGACGGAACGCGAGCCGGGACGCGCCGCCCAATCCGCCGACCAGGCCGAGGTGCGCGTGCCCGTGCTCCACCTGGTGAAGCACAACTTCGGTGTCCGACTCCAGGACGCGGACCTGAATTCTCGGGTGCCGTTGGTGAAAGGTCGCGAGCGTGTGTGGCAGGAAATGTTGGCCGGGGACCGAACTGGCCGCGAGTACGAGTTCCCCGTCCACTTCGCCGATTGCGCCGGTCACCGCGGCCCGAGCTTCGTCGCTGAGATCGAGCAATCGGCGGGCGTAGCCGTGCAGCCGCTGGCCCGCTTGTGTCAGTCGCACGCCGCCCGGCTCGCGGTGAAACAGTTGCGTGCGCAGGGCGAGTTCGAGTTGCGCGACGCGCTGGCTGATGGCCGCCTGCGTGAGGCCGAGATGCCGGGCCGTGGCCGACAGGCTGCCCCGCTCGGCCGCTTCCACGAACGTGTCGAGATGTGGCAGCGGGGCCATCGATTGAACGCTTGGGGGCGACGAGATGAGGGCCACTCGTGTTGTATGGGGCGGGCCTTGTTCGTAGGGACTGCTATAACGTCGAAGCGTCCGATCCGCCTTCCGATTCGTTTCTCATTCCCGTGAGCAACCTGAAAGGCAATCTTCCATGACACGGTCCTTGCTCTCCGTGGTCGCGGCCGGCGTATTCGCCGGCCTGGGCCTCGGGGCGGAACTGAAGTCCGGGCTCCAGCCCGGACAGAAGCTCCCCGTCTTCAACCCGCTCCACGTGACCGGCGCCAACGCCGGCGAAAAACAGTGCCCCATCTGAGCGAACGGCGCCAACCCGGTTACCCTCGTGTTCGCACGCGAGGTTACCCCCGGCTTGACCAGTTTGGTCAAGAAGCTCGAAGCCGCGTCCGCCGCTCATGCCGACAGCAAGTACCGCGCGATGATCATCTTCCTCTCCGACGACGAGAAGATGGAAGCCCAACTCAAAGAGTTGGCCAAGGCGGAAAAGCTCGACAAGGTGATCCTGGCGGTGGAAAACCCCCAGGGCCCTTCGAAGTATGAGATCGCCAAAGACGCCGACGTCACCGTCCTCATGTACCAGAACAAGACGGTGAAGTCGAACTTCGCGTTCGCCAAAGGCAAACTGACCGAGAAAGACGCGGACAAAGTAGCCGCCGCGGTCAAAGACATCCTGCCGGCCAAAAAAGAAGACAAGTAGTCGGTCGGACATCACCGGTCGGGCGAAACGTCGCCGGGGAATCACGGGCCCCGGCGACGTTTTTTCGTCGCGATCAACGTCGACCAACCATCGAGTCATTCGCGAGGCCTCCCATGTTCACGAAGCTTGGTGCGCTTCGTTTCCACGGTCATCGACAACGACAGTCCCGTCGACCAACAAATGCCCAACCCGCGCCCGCGAATGGTAGAATAGCGGCACCGTTTCCGCACTTGGGCGACTCGCATGTCCCGGCTGAAGACTACCGAATGCCGGATCGGCGTCATCGGGCCACGCTGGTCCGGGAAGACGGTCTTCCTCACCGCGCTCGTCAACCACCTGAAGTTTCACGAGCCGGCCCGCTTCACGCTCGGTCGACGCGATCGACCCGGCGAGGCGACGCACTTCCGCGACT
>JANLUE010001313.1:0-3859 GCA_031363325.1 Gemmataceae bacterium | reverse complement strand
AGCTCGATTACCTCGGCCCCCAGGCCGCCAACGAAGATCGAGCCAATCTCGATCTCGTCTTGACGACCGTTGCGTCAAAAGAGAATGCCAAGTTGAACGACGCCTGGGAGATTTCGATTCTCCGGGCCGAGTACGAACTGGTGAAAGCGAACACGGCCAAGGCCATCGAGTTACTGGCGGCGGCCCGGAAGAAACACCCGAAGGAGCCATCGCTATGGACGGCCGAAGCGTTCATATTGGCCCGCTCCGACAAGACGGCCGACGCCCTGGGTCTAATCGATCGCGCCGAAAAGGAACTCGGCGACTCGGTCGAACTCCGCATCGCTCGGCTGCGCCTGCAATTGCCGAAGGATCGCGACGACAAGGGCGGGCTCATTGACCGGACCGGGGCCAACATCGATTCGTTCTCGAAGGACGATCAATTTCGCCTGTGGGCCGCGCAGTCCGAAGCGTACGAGATCGTGAATAAACTGCCGGCCGCCAGTGCCGCGACGGACAAGATGCTCGCCGTCAAGCCGAACGATTTGCGATTGTGGCTCGTCCGCTTCCATCAGGCGTCGCGTCAGTCGGACGACGCCAAGGTCGGGGAATGCATCGCGGCCTTGCGCCGACTGGACGGAACAACCGGGGCGTATGCGGACTACGCGCAGGCGTATCGGATCGTGCATCGACTCGGCGGGTCGAAGGCTTCGACCGCGGCGGAGTTGGAGACGGCCCGCGCACTCCTGCTCAAGGTCGGCAGTCGTCGGCCGAATTGGTCCAAGGCGCTGTTGTTGCGCGGCGACCTCGAACTGCAAGCGGGAGGTACCGATGCCAACGGCAAAGCGGCGGCCAGGGACAAGGCGGCGGCCGAGTACAAGGAGGCGTTTCGATATGGCGAGCGCTCGCCGGCGCTCCTGCGCGAACTCGTCAACTATTACACCAATCGTCGGCGCTTCGACATGGTGCACGAATTGATCGGGCTCATTCGCAAGCAGACGGTGGCGAATTCGCGTCAGAGCAAGGAGTTCGCCGAATTCTACATGCAAGCTCCCGACTTCGAACGCGCCTTCGAATTGGCCCGCGAAGCAGTCAAGGGCGACACGAAGGACGCGAAGGAATTGGTGTGGCTGGCCCAGATCAGTCGGGCGGCCGGTCGACCGGTGGCCGAGGTCGAGGCGGCTTACCGAAAGGCCGTCGAACTCGGGCCCGATGATGTGAGCACGTGGGTGGGGCTCGTTCGATTCCTCGTCGAGACCGATCGAAAACCCCTGGCCGACGCGACGGTCAAGACGATCGTCACCAAGGTGTCGGCACCCGAGAAGGCCCTGGTCATTTTGCCGCATTGTTACGAAGCGATTGGCGACCTGGCCGCCGCGGGGGCCGCGTTCGAGAAGGCGCTCGCCGCGAACCCGGCCGACCTCGACATCATTCAGTCCACGGTCCGCTTCTATCGCTCGGCACGACAGCCGGCCCGAACCGAACCGCTGTTGCGTGGAATCATCGCGGGCAAGCCGCCGGCGAAGCCGGGCGAGGTTCGCGAGGCCCGTCGCGATCTGGCGATCGACATCGCGGCCGCCGGCCCCGGTCGACAAGCCGAAGCCCTGAGCCTGCTCGCCGTGAACGAAGCCGACAAGGAGACCGATCCGCGGGCCGATGGTTTGGCGCGAGCCCTCGTGCTCGCGCAAACACCGGCGACTTACGGCGAGGCGTTCCGCTTGCTGAGCGAGGAATTCTCGCGGCAACCACTCCCCGGTTCGACGCTGTTCCTCTTGGCTCGACTCGGCGTCGCGACCGGCCACATGCCCCAGGCCCGCAAGGCGATGCTCGCCATCCTGGGTCAGGACAAGCCGGACCCCGAGTACCTCGCCTTCTGGGTCGAAACGCTGCTCAAGCAAGGCGACCTGAGCAACGCGGCCCATTACGTCAGCCTGATGCCGCGCGAATCGGCCGACACCGCGCGCCTGACCGCGACCATCGACGCACGCCAGGGCGATACCTTGCGAGCCAAACGCGACTTGCTCGCGTTCCGCCCGAAGAACCCGGCGGACGCCGCGCGAATCGCCGCCCAACTCGAAGAACTCGGCGAGTTCGCCGGTGCCGAGAAGCTTTTCCGCGGCGCGGCCGATTCGAAAGAACCCGTTCATCGCCTGGCGTTCGCCTTGTTCCTCGGCCGACGTAGCCGCTTCGCCGAAGCCCTCGATATTTGCGATTCGCTTCGTCAAGGAACGCCGCCGGGGCTCGTGGAAACTGTCGCGGTCAACTTGCTCCGCGACGCCGATCGGCCGCCGGACAAAGCCATCGTGGCCCGTGTCGAACAGTGGCTTTCCGCTGTGCAGTTCACGCCGGATCGAGCCTGGCAGAAAGCCTGGCTCACGGGCGGACTCGCCGAGGCGCGAGGCGAGTTCCCGCTCGCGATCGCGGCACATTCGGACGCGTTGAAGCTCGCCCCCGGCCATCCGCTCGTGGCCGCGAGCTTGGCACGCTTGTTGATCCTCACGGGCGACCGATCGAGGATCGAAGAAGCCGGTCGCTTGTTGGCGACGGTCGCGGGAACCAACCCGCCGAATATTGAAGAAATCGCCCGACTCCGCGGCCTCGTCGAACTTCGAGCGGGCCGACGCGACGAGGCGGTCGCGTTCTTCAAGAAGTTGGACGAAGAATTGCCGACCCCCCCGGGGGCTTTGTTCCTGTCGTACGCCTACCGTGAGGCCGGCAAACCCAAGGAGGCCCAGGCCGCCTGGACGATGGCCGACAACCGCGGCTTGATCCGCAGCCAACTGCATCCCCTCGAGCGCGACATCGAAAGCAAACTGCGCTCGGAGTTTGGCGCCAAGGAACGTTAACGATTCGACTCCGCCCGGATACCATCTCCTCACCCCCAAGGGATTCACGTCTTTTTTGTTCCGTGCGCAATCGGGGGCCGGTCGTCACCCGTCGGAAGGGTAGGAACATGACACAGCCCGGCACGAGCCCGACTCTCGATGGGCCGGTTGCGAGCGCGGGCGACCCGCCCTCGTCCGGGGACCGCCTCACCCGTTTGTTCAACGAGATGCGGGACGAACTCGTCAGCACGCTTCTGTATTTGCTCGGCAATCGGGACGACGCCCAGGACGCGGCCCAGGAAGCGTTCGTGAAGTGTTGGCGACATCGCGACTCGCTTCCGGACGTGCAGAACCTCCGGGCCTGGATCTTTCGGGTCGGGCTGAACGCGGCCAAGGACATGCAGCGGTCCGCGTGGAACCGCAAGGCCAAACCGTTCGTGGGGGATGAAACCATGCTCGTGGGTCGAGACATCTCGCCCGGACAGGTCCTGGAAGAACAGGAAGACTTGACCCGCTTGCGGGCCGCCATTCTGGACCTCCGCCAGGACGAAAAGGAAGTATTCTTGCTCCGCCAGAACGGTGGGCTCACGTACGAAGAGATCGCGGCCATGCGGGCCGCCCCCGTCGGTACCGTCAAGACACAAATGCGGTCGGCCCTGATGAAGTTGCGGAAGGTCCTCGCCTGACCCACTTCGCCGACCCATCCCAATACACCTGACTCCGAGTTCTGCCATGGTCGATCGCGAACGATTCCAAGCCCTGATGCTCGAGCACCTGTACGGGCTGCTCGAGGCCGACGAGGCCCGCGAACTTCAAGCGTTCCTGGCCACGCCCGAGGGCGACAGCCTGCGCCACAAGGCCGAACAATGGCAGTCCCAGATCGCCGGGGCCGCCAAGTCGGACTTCCCAAACGTGCGCTTCACGCCGCCGGCCAAATCGTCGGGCACGATCAAGCCCGCTCGAGTTGAACCGACTCCGAACACGATGAAGGGCGTCTGGACGCGCTGGGGCGTGGCGGCAGCCGTTCTGTTGGTTGTGGGTGGGCTCGGCGGGCC
>JANLUE010001281.1:0-1684 GCA_031363325.1 Gemmataceae bacterium | reverse complement strand
CATTGAAAGGCGACCAATTCCGCCGGTCGTCGAATATAATCTTGGCAACTGATCCGACCTGGGTATTGCCATGGCCACGGCCGAACTGATCGATTCACCAAGCGCGGCTCCGGAGCCCGATCCGACGCTCGAGGACCCGTGGTTTTACGGTTGGCGAATTGTCACGCGCGTTAGGCCCGATGGCACGGAGGTGTCCGAACAAATTCCTCTGACCGAATGGGACGTCCTTCACCCCGAGGAAGAGGACTTCATCGTGCAGAACAACGCCCACGGCGAGAATTGCCATTACTTGAAGTTCGCTCTCCGAACCCATTTCCGCGATCGTCCCGATGTCCTGATCTTCGAAGACCACCGCGTCGACTGGCAGCACCCGACGATTCGGCCCCACGGGCCGGACATTGCCGTGTTCGACGGCGCGGCCGCGAAGTGGCCCGACGATGTCGCCACGTTCAAAATGCGCGATGCCGGTGCCCGGCCTCTGCTCGTGATCGAAGTCACATCGCCAACGACACGGAAGTGGGATGTCGGCGCCAAGATCGATCACTATTTCCAGGTCGGCGTGCCGTATTATTTGCTCGCGGATCGTCGGGGCCGGGGTGGAAACTCACGCCTGGAGTTGCGGGCCTTCCAGGCCACACGAGAAAGCTACGTGCCCATGGCGGTCGACCCCGTCAAGGGCGTGTTCATTCCGACGGTGCAACTCCGGTTTCAAGTCGAGGCGAACAAAGTCGTCTGCCTGAATCGTAAGGGCAAGCGCTATCCCCGCGACCTGGAACTCGTCGTCGATCTGGCGGCCGAGACGAATCGAGCGGAACAGGAGAAAGCGCGAGCGGACCGGGCGGCCGAACGCGTCGCCGAAGAAACGACGCGGGCCGAAAACGAAAAGACTCGCGCGGAACGAGCGAATCAACGCGCCGATCGAGAGAAAGCGCGGGCCGAGCAAGAGAAAGCCCGCGCGGACGCGCAAGCCGCAGAAGCCGATCGGGAACGGACTCGGGTCGCCGACCTGGAGCGGGCACTGGCGGCGCTACGCGCCCAGATGCCGTCCGGGAAAACACCCCCCGGCCCCTCTTGAAGTTTTCGTATTCCCCGGAGCGATTCCATGCATCGAACCCTGTTCGTTCTGACGGCGCTCGCCATGCCCCTTCAAGCCGAAAGCCCCGTCGCTCCGGGCGCGAAGCTCGAAAAACTCGCCGACGGCTTTCAATTCACCGAAGGCCCGACGACCGACGCCGATGGAACCGTCTTCTTCACCGATCAGCCGAACGACCGCATCTTGAAGTGGGGCCTCGACGACAAGCTGTCCGTGTTCCTGGAGAAGGCCGGGCGCTCGAATGGATTGTGCTTCGACAAGGACGGCCACCTCTGGGCGTGCGCCGACGAGAAGAACGAACTCTGGAAGATCGACGTCAAGACCAAGGAACGGACCGTCGTGGTCATGGATTTTGGCGGCAAGTTGTTGAATGGCCCGAACGATGTTTGGATTGCCCCCGGTGGCGGGGCTTATTTCACGGACCCGTACTACAAGCGACCCTACTGGAAGCGCGGCCCGGAGGAGCAGGATCGTAAGGGCGTTTATCATGTCGCCACGGATGGCAAAGTCTCACGCGTCGATGGCGACTTCAAGCAACCGAATGGCATCGTTGGTTCGCACGATGGCAAAACGCTGTATGTCGCCGATATC
>JANLUE010001242.1:0-3367 GCA_031363325.1 Gemmataceae bacterium | reverse complement strand
CCGCCCGACAAGGTGGCCAAGATCTTCGTTCCGTTCGAACAGGCCGATGGTTCGACGACGCGCAAGTACGGCGGCACGGGCCTGGGCCTGACGATCTGCACGCGGCTTGTCGACATGATGGGCGGGCGCATCTGGGTCGAGAGCATTCCGGGGAAGGGGAGCACGTTCCACTTCACGGCCCTGTTCGGGGTCGCGACCGATTTGCCGGACAAGGATGGCCTCGACCCCGCGCGGCTCGATGGCCTCGCCGTTTTGGTTGTCGACGACAACGCCACCAATCGGTTCATCCTGGTCGAGATGTTGCGCAACTGGCGCATGCA
Organism: Gemmataceae bacterium; assembly: GCA_031363325.1. GTDB lineage: Bacteria > Planctomycetota > Planctomycetia > Gemmatales > Gemmataceae > SIAJ01. The sequence continues at coordinate 3,047 of JANLUE010001242.1, read as the reverse complement.
GCCGACGGCCGTCGCGTCCGGGGCCGAGGCACTGGCCGTACTCCGCGGCGCGGCGAGCGAAGGTCGGCCGTACCCGCTCGTGTTGCTCGACGCGATGATGCCCGAGATGGACGGCTACACCGTGGCCCGCGAGGTTCGCGCGAACAAGGAGTTGACCGGCACGCGCCTCCTGATGCTCTCGTCCGGCGGGCCGGCCCACGCCGAACATTGCCGCAAGGCGGGCATCGACCACTATCTGCTCAAACCGATCAAGCAATCCGAACTGCTGGACGGGATCGGCAACCTGATCTGCGGCCCAACGGCCGGGTCGATTCACGGCGGCACGGACATCGTGATTTCGCCGGATTCGCTACGGCCGATGGACATCCTGTTGGCTGAAGACAACCCGGTCAATCAGAAGCTGGCTGTCACATTGCTCGAGAAACGCGGCCACAAGGTGACGGTCGCCGGCAATGGCCGACAGGCCGTGGACCTCTCGAGCGCACGGCCGTTCGACTTGATCCTAATGGATGTCCAGATGCCCGAGATGGACGGCTTCGAGGCGACCCAGGCGATCCGCGATCGCGAACGGGGCACGGGGCGACGCTATCCGATCATCGCCCTCACCGCTCATGCGATGAAGGGGGATCGCGATCGCTGTCTCGAAGCGGGCATGGACGGCTACGTAACCAAGCCGATCCGCATTTCCGAGCTGACGGCCGCGATCGCCAAGCTGTCGCCGAGCCCATCGAAGGTGATCGCGCCGGAACCAGCACCAGTCGTCGTTGCCCCCGCCGAGAACGCGGCCGATCGCGAGGCGGCCCTCGGCTTCGTCGGCGGCGACGTCGAATTGCTCGGCGAACTGATCGAGCTGTTCCTCGAAGACTGCCCGCGCCTGTTGAACGACCTGCGCACGGCCGTCGCGGCGTCGGATAGCCCAGGGGTCAAACGTGCGGCCCACACGCTCAAGGGTGCCCTGTTGAACTTTGGCGGCGGCCCCGCGGCCGAAGCAGCACGACAACTCGAAGGCATGGGTCGTGGAAACGACCTGAGCGAAGCGATCGTCGTCTCGCGGCAACTCGAAGATCGACTGGGCGAACTAGCCCCCGTCTTGCGCGGGTGGACGGCGTAGCGGCAGCGGCAGCGATCGTGGAACCACCGCGAGCCGACGGCGTTAGCCGCCGGTGGCACCAGGAACAATTTAGCGGACGTACCTTCGACGAAGGCGAGCTCTGGGGCGTTAGCCCTCGGGGTCGAATGTTAGAGGCAAGCTTGTTGCGAGTTCACCCCTGGGGCTAACGCCCCAGGGCTCGCCATTGCGCTTGGCAAGCAATCGATGAATTGAACACACGAAAGGTTCCCCATGATCGCCGAATGCCCATCTCTCGACTCAAGCGACGCGGCCGTCGAGAAGTCCACGATCCTGATTGTCGACGACGCGCCGATGGACCGTCGGCTGGCGGGCCGGCTCGTCGAAAAGGATGCCGCGTTCTCCGCGGCTTATGCGTCCGACGGCATGGAGGCGCTCGAGTGGCTCATTCAGAATCAGGCGGCCGCCGTCGTCACCGACTTGCAGATGCCCGGCGTCGACGGCCTCCAACTCACCGAAGAAATTCGGGCGCGGTTCCCACGAATCCCGGTCATCCTGATGACCGGCCACGGTAGCGAGGACATCGCGATCCAGGCGCTTCAACGCGGGGCCGCGAGCTACGTTGCCAAGCGCTCGCTGGCCCGGGAACTCGTGTCCACGCTGCATCAGGTGCTGTCGGCAGCCAAGGTCGATCGGCGGCAGCAACGCCTGCTCGGTTCGCTCACGAACGTCGAATATCAATTCGACCTGGACAACGACCCGGCCATCGTGCCGCCGCTCGTCGCGTACCTTCAGGAGAACATGACCCGCATGGGCCTCTGCGACGAGACGGAACGAATCCGCATCGGCATCGCGCTCGAAGAGTCGCTGTTGAACGGCCTCTATCACGGCAACCTGGAACTGAGTTCGGAGCTTCGGCAAGATGGGTCGGGGGCCTTCGAGAAACTCGGCCGCGAGCGCCGCAATCAGGCCCCGTACATGCACCGACGCCTCACGGTCAAAGTCAGACTCACCACGATGGACGCGCACTTCATCGTCCGCGACGAGGGCCCGGGCTTCGATCCCGCCAAGCTCCCCGATCCAACGGACCCGGCGAACCTCGAGAAGGCAAGCGGCCGAGGCTTGCTGTTGATCCGCACGTTCATGGACCTCGTTTCTCATAACTCGACGGGGAACGAGATCACGTTGGTGAAACGCGTCGTGGCGCGCCGATAATCCTGTAACAGCCCTCTTCCACAATGGCTCGGTTCCGGGTATGGTCACAGTGCTGTCCTGATTTTCTCCCAGACCGGAGGTACCGTCCGTGTCGTTCCGAAACTGGCTGGCTGCGACTGCGGCGGTCGCCGGGCTCACGCTCGGCGGGCCGCCCGAGGCGCGGTCGGCCGATCCCAAGGCCGAATTCACGTTCGGCACGCTGAAGAGCCTGACGCCGGAAGCGGCCAAGGCTCGAGCCGAAGCATGGCTCAAGAAGGCGGGCAAGTTCGATCAAGTCGCTTTCGACAAGATCTGGATCGAAGCCGAGGTCTCGGTCATCGACCGAACGCTCGCCACGTTTGAACTTGGCAGCGCCGAAGCGAAGGACATTTTGTCCGCCGCGCGCAACTCGGCCGCCGAGCCGCCGAAGGCCATTCCGGCCGTGCTCAAAGACGAGAAGGCCGACTCGTACTACCGCGCCAATCTGGCCCTGGGCTTCGCCCGCGGCCTGACCAACGGCCGCGTGTACGAAGAGTCGCTGGCGACCCTCGTCGGCGTGAAGGCCGAGGATACGGTCGATCCTTCGGCCTACTACTTCCACCGCGCCGTCGCCGAACACGCGCTCATCAAGAAGGACGACGCGCTGCGTTCAATCGTCCGCTTGATCGACGATGTCACGGATGCGCCGGACCGCTACAAGATGCTCGCCACGATCATGTTCCTGGACATGAACAACTGGAAGAAGGACGAGAAAGACCTCGCCAACATCCGTCGCTTGATGGAC
>JANLUE010001238.1:0-3026 GCA_031363325.1 Gemmataceae bacterium | reverse complement strand
CCACCTCTTCGGGCGCCCCGTGGGAACGGTTCGCCTGATACTCCGCATCCAACGCACCGGGCTGCGATCGAAACGTTCGGCAAAACAGGTCCAGCGCTTGCAGAATACTCGTCTTGCCGCTGCCGTTCGAGCCGACGAACACCGTGAACCGCTCCAGGTTCACCGTCACGTCGCGCAGGCACTTGAAGTTCTTGATGCTCACCCGCGTGATCATGGCGCATTCCCCTTTGCCGACATTTTATCGCGGGTCGCTCCTTTCTCCGCGTTCGTTCGGTGGATTTTGGTCGCTGGCGCGGCGAACCCCGCCTGTCTCGATTCGCCGTCGGCCGTAGCATACCGGAAGGTTCTCCCGGGGAGGTTCCATGGCCGCGCCGTTTCGGATCGTCGTTGGGCTCGAGGTCCACGTTCAGTTGCTCACGCAGTCGAAGCTGTTCTGCGGGTGCAAGACGAGGTTCGGGGCCGCGCCGAATTCGCAGGTGTGCCCGGTCTGCCTCGGCATGCCCGGCTCGTTGCCGGTGATGAACCGCTTGGCGTTCGACCTGTCGCTCCGGGCCGCCCTGGCGCTTAATTGCACGATCGCCGGGTTCACCAAGTGGGACCGCAAGAATTACTACTACCCCGACCTGCCGAAGAACTATCAGATCAGCCAGTACGATCTGCCGTTCTCGTCCGAAGGCTTTCTCGAAATCAACGCGGCTGCCGACCCGAAGAAGGAGTTCGCGCCCAAGCGGATCGGCATCATTCGGGCCCACCTCGAAGAGGATGCCGGCAAGTCGATGCACGACGAAACGGGCCGGGGCGGCGACTCCAAGGTCGATCTCAACCGCACCGGCACGCCGCTCCTCGAAATTGTCAGCAAGCCCGAGATCAATTCGCCGGAGGAGGCGAAGGCGTACCTCGAAGAACTCAGGCTCATGCTCCGCGAGATCGGCGTTTCCGATTGCGAGATGCAGGAAGGTAGCCTGCGTTGCGATGCGAACGTGAACATCCACATCCCGCACGAAGGGGCCACCGCCGCCACGCCACTCGTCGAGGTGAAGAACCTGAACAGCTTCGGCAGCGTGGCTCGATCGATCGCGCACGAGGCCGAGCGCCAATATGCGGAGTTTCAGAAAGATCCCGTCAACTATCGGTTCGGCAAGATTCTGAAGACGACGGCCGGCTGGGACGACGAACGCGGCCGCACGATCGTCCAACGACACAAGGAAGAGGCAGCCGACTATCGGTACTTCCCCGAACCCGACCTGGTCCCGGTGGTCGTCTCGGCTGCGGACATGGAGGCCGCCCGGGCTCACCTGGGCGAATTGCCCGCTCAACAGCGGAAGCGATTGCAAGACGCTCCCTTCTCGCTCTCGGCCTACGATGCCGGCGTGCTCACGGCGAAGGGCCGGCGCATGGTCGCCTACTTCGAGCGCGCCGCTTCGGCCGTCGGCGATGGCAAGCAAGTGATGAACCGGCTTAGCGACCTCGTGCTCGGGGCGCTCAACGACCGAAAGGAAGAGATCGACGCCTTCCCGATCGCGGCCGACACGTTCGCCGACTTCCTGAAACAGACGGCCACGATCAACCAGCAGGATCGGCGCGACCTGTTCAAGCACTTGCTCGAGAAGGGCGGTACGCCTGCTGACGCGATGGCCGCCCTCGGCGTGAAGTCGGCGGCCGACTTCGACGAAGGCGCGTTGCGAGCGGCCGTCGTCGAAGCGATCGCCGCGAACCCTCAGGCCGTCGGCGACTACAAGAAGGGCAAGGTCGCGGCCGCGAATCGGATCAAGGGGCACGTCATGAAATCGCAGAAGGGTGCCCCAAACGACGTGGTGCAGAAGTTGTTGGAGGAAGAGTTGGCGAAAGTGTGAAGAGTCGTGGGAAAACTGACCGGAGGGCGGTGAGCGATGTCCGACAGCGTATTCACACTCGACTTGAACGAAACCTTTCCCCGGTTGACTCGCCCACCAATCGTGGAAGCGGTGATTCACTGGCAAGCACGAGCCCAGCGGCCGTTCGAGCAAGATGCGCTGCAGCAGATATTGGCGACAAAACTCCCGGATTATCCAAAGTCGGCGGTTATGCGAGGATTCGGGCTTCGGGCGACATTGTCGGAAGAGTCTTCAAACGTCCAACACGAGCGCCGTGGATTCGTTGGCTTGCGGCTGTCCACCGAAGATGGTCGACACATCGCTCAGTTTTCGCGGGAAGGATTGACCTTGAGCCGCGCGAACCCTTACGAACGGTGGGAACCGTTTGTGGACGCCGCAACGAGAGCGTGGAACGTGTTTGTTGAGGTCGCGGGGCCTGTCGATGTCGAGCGGCTTGGCGTTCGGTTTATCAATCACATCGCGGCCGCCACACCGATGAATCTCCGAGACTATCTGCGCGATCCACCGACTTGTCCATCGAACTTGCCGCTTGAGGAATTCGTATACCAGAGTACGTTTAGTGTGCCGGGACATCCCTTTGGCGTTCGAGTCATCAAAGTGATGCAGCCCTCGATGCCCGAACTGCAATCGAGTTCGGGTCTGTTTCTCGATATCGACGTGCACTCGATGGCCGCGATCCCGAACGAGCCCGATTTACTGGACGCGGCGCTCGCTCGAATGCGTTGGCTGAAGAACAAAGTCTTTTTCAGCTTGTTGACCGACGCGGCGATCGGTTCCTTGAACGAGACGAACAAATGAACTCCGCATACTCGCCTTTGCTGGACAAGGTGGCGCGAGCGCCGAAACTGGCGCTTCAGAATTCGACGCTCGGCCATCAAGAAGCCTTGGAAGAACTTTGGGAAGTTTGGGACGAGTGTCGTATGTCGAATTGGGACGGCTTCAACGCGTTGCCGGTCGAACAGGAGACCTATCGAGCGGCGTATTGCTTGATCGAGTCGTTACCCCTGGGCTTTCCAAGGCCGTCCGTTGGCTGCGAGCCGGACGGTCACTTAACACTGGAATGGTACAAGTCACCCAGTCGTACCCTTTCGGTCAGTGTCGACCCGGACGGGATGCTTCACTACGCGGGTCTTTATGGTCCAAATAAAAGGT
>JANLUE010001221.1:0-8445 GCA_031363325.1 Gemmataceae bacterium | reverse complement strand
CGTGCGCAGGGCCCGCATGATTTCGTCTTCTTCGGCCAGCGCGATCGATTCGACGTGCTTGCGGATGATCTCGAACGTCATCGGGCCGAGGTTCGTGAGCAGGCCGTCGGCGATCGACCTGGCCGGGCGGGCCGGGACGATGCGGCCTTCGCGCAGGCTCTGAGCCGCGTCGTCGGCGAGCGTTGAACTGCCCGTTCGGATTGGCCCATTCGTCTTCCGTGGCGTTCGAGAACAGCACCGGCCGCGGGGCGCACAGCGCAACGAGGCCGTTCTGGTCGAACGGCAATCGCGAGGGGTCGTCGCCGAACATCTTGAAGGCGTCGTTGAACCAGTGCGGAAACGCGTCGTTGATTCGCTTGACGCTCTCGCCAACGGTGCCGCGACTCGGGGCCGTCCCGCTGCAGCCGGCCTGATGCGGAATCGCGAGCGCGATCCGGTCGTCGAACGCGGCGGCGAGCAGGCCGTCTTGCCGAGCCGCGAATGGCCGACGGCCATGTCGTCCCAGTTTCTCTACTTCCGACGATCGAACCAAATCATGATGCTCGTACAGGCCACGACAACCAATACGCCGGATACAATCAATCCGACAGTACCGTACTGCGTATGAATGTAGTCGTAGAAGCGTTCGGGAGCCGACAGTATTTGGTTCATGACAGCCTCGGCAATGCGGGAGCGCCGGGCGGAAAGATCGGGCATACAAGTTTGGAACACGAGTGCCGATTGGGCAAATAATTCGGGCGATCCGGCCGCCGAATTGCTTCCCCAAATTGCCCGACCAGAACATTCCGAATTTGCCGGTGATTCCGGCCCGAGTCTGTAAGTCACGCCGCTTTCCCAGGTTCCGCACGCGACAGAACCCGTCGGAGCGCTCAAGATTAACGCTACTCACCCCCTGCCGGAGCCCGGACTCATGTCGCATCCCCAACCGAGGGGTCTGTTCCACGTTTCTCTGTTGTGCCTGTTCCTCGCGGTCTCGTCGGCCCAGGCTTTCGGCGGGATGTTGGCCGGCAACGATCGGCCAGTCGACCTCGCTCATTTGAACCGCAACATCCGTGGCCACGTCGACGATTTCACGGCCAACCACGGCACCGATCGACGGATTCACTCGGCCGCGCTCAACCAGAAGCGCGATGTGTACGTCTACCTTCCGCCGGGTTACGACGCCGCCAAACGTTACCCGATGGTTGTCTGGTTGCACGGCCTGGCTCAGGACGAGAAGACCTTCCTCGAACTCGTGCCCATCTTCGACAAGGCCATGTCGGATGGTTCGCTGCCGCGTTCAATCATCGTCGCGCCCGATGGGACCATACACGGCCACGCGTCGTTTCGAGAACCGCTGACGCTCTATTTGAACTCCCCCCTCGGTCGCTATGAGGACTTCATCGTCTTCGAAGTGTGGAACCATGTGACGACCAACTACAGCATCCGCAAGGAACGCGAGGCCCATGTGATGGCCGGTGCTTCGATGGGGGCGTTCGGGGCGTACAACCTCGGGATCAAGAACAAGGCGGACTTCGGCGTCCTGGTCGGCGTGATGCCGCCGCTCAACTTGCGCTACTCGGATTGCCACGGCCGCTACGACACGAACTTCAATCCGAACTGTTTCCAGTGGGCGACGGAGTACCGCCCGAACGAACCGCTGGCGAGCTTCGCCTGCGGGCTGGTGAAGGTTCGACAACGACAGGTGATCGCGCCGGTGTTCGGCGAGGGTCCGGACGTGGTCGCCAGGATCGCGGCCGAGAACCCGGTCGAAATGCTGACGGCGCACAACGTCAAGCCGGGCGAACTGGAAATGTTCGCGGGCTACGGCGATCGCGACGAATTCAACTTCGACGCCCAGGCCGAGAGCTTCGCGTACTTCGCCCGAGGCCGCGGCTTGACGGTTCACACCGTCCTCGTGCCCGGCGGCAAACATCGCCGCGAGACCGGCCTCAAGATGATGCCGGAGTTTGTGAATTGGATCCGCCCCAAGCTCGAACCCTATGCGCCGAAAGATTGAGGATCGTCGCTCCATGCCGCCTCAATGCGTCGTCGATCGTCAATCCGCCACGGATTGAAGCTTGGTCCGAATCGGGTTGCATCTCCTAAGGACGACAGCAATTGGCCAGCCCCCTTCCCGAAGAGGGGAGCCCGAGGCCCCTGGAACCGTCCATGCCGTCGCCCGAACCGCGAATCACGTTGACCGCGACTTCTCCCGCACGTCGGACGGGCGAGCCGGTCACGCTCGGTGTGCCGTTTCCCATTGGCCAAGTCACCAACGCGACATCGTTGCGATTGATCGGCCCCGAAGGCGACGTGCCGCTTCAAGTCCGCGTACTCGATCGTTGGGGCGACGGATCCGCCCGGTGGGTGCTCTGCGATTGGCAAGTCAACATCGATGGGGCCGCCGAGTATCGCTTGCGCCTCGGCGATTCGACCAACCAATCGCAAACGAACATGCCGGTTGGGCCGCAATCGGAAGAGTTCGTCTCGAATCTGGTCGTGAAGCTCGGGGCGAAGTTATTTTCTTCGGACCCTTTGCACGTCACCGACAACTCGGGCCAGGCGCACGACCCATTGCCGGACTTTGATTGGTACGTCGAGGACGCGGGGCCTTTGCGCGTGTGCATCCGCGAGGGGGGGACGATCACCCGGGCGGGCGTGCATCTGGCCCGGTACACGCTGCGGACACATTACTTCGCGAACAGCCCCGTCGTTCGCGTCCATTTCACGATCACGAACCCAAATCGGGCCGGCCATCCGGGCGGTTGCTGGGACCTCGGCGATGCGGGCTCGATCCTGTTGAGCGATGTGTCGTGGTCCTTCGAATTGCCCGGCGACGGACCGGCGATCGGCCGATATTCGCCGGAAGTCGATCGACCGTTCGAGCCGTTCGCGCGCGAACTCGAACTGTACCAGGATTCGAGCGGCGGCGCGAACTGGCAAAGCACGAACCATCTGAACCTCGATCGCAAAGTTACGTGCCAGTTCCGCGGCTACCGGATGCGTAGCGGTTCCGAAACGATGGGCCTGCGGGCCACGCCGATCGTGACTCTGCGCCGTGGGGCCGATGAATTGTCCGTCGCGATGCCCGATTTCTGGCAGAATTTCCCGAAGGCCATCGAAGCGAACGATCGGAGCATCACGCTTCGCCTTTTCCCGAAACAGGCGGCCGAGTTGCACGAGCTTCAGGGGGGCGAGCAGAAGACGCACGTCTTCCACGTCGCCCAAGGTCAGGACCGCATTGCCGACGCACCGCTCACCTGGACGCGCCGCCCAATACAAGCGACGATCGACCCCGCGTGGGTCGCGGCCACCGGGGCGATCCCGTACCTCGCGCCGCGTTCGGCCGACCCGAACCCGGACTACGCCCGCCTGACCGAAGCGGCCATCGAAGGGCCGGATACGTTCGACGCGAAGCGCGAAGTGATCGACGAATACGGCTGGCGACACTTCGGCGACCTGTACGGCGACCACGAAGCGATCTTGCACGCGGAGGTTGGCCCAAGGCCACGGGCGTCGCATTACAATAACCAATACGATTGCGTTGATGGGTTCGCCACGCAGTGGTTGCGGACCGGCGACGCCTGCTGGTTCCGGCCGATGCGCGAGTTGGTTCGGCACGTCATCGACATCGACCTGTACCACACAGATGAGGACAAGGCGGCCTACAATCACGGGCTCTTTTGGCACACGTACCACTACGTCGATGCCGATACGGGGACGCATCGGTCGTACCCGAAGGCCGGCCGAGTGCCACCGAAGTATCGCCCCGTCCTCGGTGGCGGGCCGGGCAACGAACAGAACTACGCCCACGGCCTGATGCTCGATTACTTCCTGACGGGCGACGAAGGCTCGCGCCTGGCGGCGCTCGGGCTCGCCCAGTGGGTCGTCGACATGGACGATGGCCGACGGACGGTGTTCCGCTGGCTTTGCACGGGCGATACCGGCCTCGCGTCGGCGAGCCGATCGCCCGACTATCACGGCCCCGGTCGCGGCGCGGCCAACTCCATCTCGGCCCTGATCGATGGCCATCGCCTCACTGGGGATGCGAAGTTCCTTCAAAAGGCGGAGCAGTTGATTCGTCGAGTGATTCACCCGACCGACGACGTGACCCGCCGAGTCGGCTTCGTGCGCGAGGGCAAAGTGTTTGTCGATGCCGAGAACCGTTGGTTCTACGTGATGTTCCTGCAAGCGCTGGCGAAGTACCTCGATCACAAGGCGGAACTTCAACAGCTCGACGCGAACTACGCCTATGCCCGGGCGAGCCTGTTGCACTATGCCCGCTGGATGGCGGAGCACGAGTATCCGTATCTCGATCGACCGACCGAACTTGAATACCCCACGGAGACTTGGGCCGCCCAGGACTTGCGCAAGAGCGAGGTGTTCGACTTCGCCGCGATGCACGTCGAAGGTGCGGACCGACTGCGGTTCCGCGAGCGGGCCGAGTTCTTCCATCGCAATGCAATCGAAACGCTCGCCGCGTTGCCGACGCGCACGCTGTGTCGGCCACTCGTCCTGTTGATGACTCAGGGCTGGCGACGCACCTGGTTCGCCGCGAACCCCGAGGCGACCCGACCCGCGCCAATGATCGCGATCTCCGACTTCGGTCGACCGACCGAGTTCGTGCCTCAGAAAGTGATCGCAATCCGCCGGGCGAAGAAACTGCTGGTCGTCGTGGGGCTGATCTTCATCCTGGCGATCGCAGCGGTAGGCGGTTGGTTGGCGATGCGTTAGGCAGTCTCTCGATTCGCCCGCCATTTCTGGAGGAGGCTCTCCAGGATGCCCGCGATGTTCCAGGCGTCGTCGTCTCCCCGATGGTGGGTGCCTTCGAGCGGCACGCCCAACAGCCCAATAGCCTCGACCATCCCGACTTCGTGCGGCAGGCCGCGAGCCATCGCGAACAGCGTTTTCACGTTGATATGTCGTGAACCGAACGGGTACGGCACACCCTCGGTCTCGCATTGCTTCTGGAACATGGTCCGGTCGTAGTCGCCGAAACTCGCCCAGACGCGATCGCGCGCGTGGTACTCCTTGCGGAGGATTTCGCAGGCCTCCATGAAACTGATTCCGCCGGCGACTTGCTCGGCGGTCAGCGTCGTTAGGCGGGTACAGAATTCACTCACGTTCGATCGCTTCGGCCGCACCAGGATCGACCGCTTGGCGAGTCGCCGACCGGTCGACAGCTCCAGCGGACAGACGCCGATCTCGATGATCTCGCTCGCCTCGCCGGCCGGCGGCGAACCGTCCCAACACGTCGACTCGACATCGACCACGATGACATGATCCAGTTTCTTCGCCATAATGCCCCCATGCGCGTCTTGATCCCTGAAGACGAAATCCGCCGCCGCGTCGATCTCCTGGCGGCCGACATCGCCCAAGTCTACGCCGACCGCCCGCTCACCATCGTGGGAGTACTGACGGGCTGCCTCGTCTTTCTCGCCGACCTGATCCGCCGGCTCGATCTGCCACTTCGCATTGCTCTCGTGCAGGCCTCAAGCTATCGCGGCAATGCGACGAGTGCCGGCGAACTGCACGTTCAGGACGAATTGCTCCCCGACCTGAAGGGCCGGCATATTCTGTTGATCGACGACATCCTCGATACGGGCAAAACTCTGCGGCACCTCGTCGAACATCTCCGCGGCCTGGGCACCGCTTCCGTTCGGACGGCCGTCTTGTTGCGGAAAGAGGGCCGACAGGAGGTCGAAATCGAGCCGGACTTCGTCGGGTTCACGATCCCGAACGAATTCGTGGTCGGCTACGGCCTCGACTTCGACGACGAATATCGAAACCTGCCGTACATCGGCGTCGTGGATGGTTCGGCGACCTAATGGCGCTTTTCGAGTTGATGTCGCGTGTGCGACTGCGACCCCGGCCTCGAAGCCATCGGCCGGGGCTAGCTGCATGTCGCCGAAGCGGCTCCCGGACTCGGACCGCTTCGCGGTCTCCGACTTGGCTCGGGATCGGGGAGCCGCTTCGGCGACATGCAGCTAGCCCCGGCCGACGGCTTCGAGGCCGGGGTCGCAGTCGCACACGCGACATCAACTCGAAAAGCGACCTAATGGCGCAGGCCATCCGTCTCCCGTCTCCACGCTGCTCGTGAGGCGAGAAAACGCCGGTTCTCAAGGAGAATTGGGTTTAGAATCGCTTCCGTGGCCGACGCAATTGTCGAAATGCCTCGTCCACGGAACTCGCGTTCCGGTCGCCCCAACGAGTGTTCAATCTGGTCATAATGCTCGACCGCACTTGCAAATTCCTCTTCGGCCTCCGGATGAAACTGGTGTGGCTTCACGGGTGTTTCTCCCGCATTCGCCGAAACACCTCCTCGGCCGGAATCCTCACGACTTTGCCGCTCTTGATTTCTTCGACTCGTGGGAACAACTCCGTCGCCTCGCGATCCACTTCCTCGGCCGGAATCCCCACGACTTTGCCGCTCTTGATTTCTTCAACTCGTCGTTTCAGCTCGCCGACCCAGGCCGCTCGAACTTCAGTCGGGTCGTCTTCAACGGTGTCGGAGAGCCGGCGCGCCAGATATTCGCGGTCCGCGCGGGGAATCGCCAGCAGTTCCGGCAGTAATCGCTCGGCGTTGGGAGAGACTTCCAGGGTCGATGTCCTCGCATGGCCTCCGGTTCCAAATCGCTCGAGCCAGTATACCACTCGGAACCCGCCGCGCCGAACTCGCCACGCGCTCATTCCGCCGAGGCCCCGATGACGACCGAACCTTCTCCCCGCGCCGGCTGGAGCAGCTTGCGGGAACTCACGCCGTATCACTGGTTCGTGTTCGCCGTCTGTTGCCTGGCGTGGGACCTGGATTGCATGGATCAGCAACTCTTCGTGCTGGCCCGCAACCCGGCGGTCGCCCATTTGCTCGGACCGGAACGGAAGGCCGAGGTGCAATCGGTCGGGGCCTACGCGACGGCCGTGTTCATGATCGGTTGGGCCATCGGCGGGATCGGGTTTGGCGTGCTCGGCGATCGAATTGGTCGGGTCAAGACCCTCACGATGACGATCTTCCTCTACGCCCTGTTCACGGGCCTTAGCGCGTTTTCGGTCAGTATCTGGGACTTCATGGCGTACCGACTCCTCACCGGGCTTGGCGTCGGTGGGGCGTTCGCGGCCGCGGTCGTGCTCTTGGCGGAAACCGTGCCCGAACGACCAAGGCCCTACATCCTCGGACTCTTCCAGGCGTCGAGCGTGTTCGGCAATTGCACGGCCGCGCTCATTAACATCTACCTCGGGTCGTTGGAAAAGACGGGAACGTTCGCCGGCCAATACTTCACGGCCTGGCGCGTCATGTTCCTGATCGGCATCGTGCCGGGGCTCTTGCTCGTTCTCGTGCAATTCACCTTGCGCGAGCCGGACCGTTGGTTAGCCCTGCGCGATTCGCATCGAGCGGGCGAACGCCAATCGCCGTGGCAGATCTTTTACGGGACGCTGAAGGGCTTGCTGACGGCCGCCGTCTGGGGTCGGCGGGTTTTGCTCGGGCTGCTGCTCACGAGCGCCGGCGTCATCGGCCTATGGGGGATCGGTTTCTTCTCGCCCGATCTGGTCGGCGGAGCGTTGACGAAATCGTTCGAAGCCGAGGGAATGACCGGCGATGCCCTCAAAGGCGAGGTCACCTACTGGCGAGGCATCACCTCGCTGATCCAGAACGCCGGCGCATTCTTCGGCATCTTCGCGTTCAGTTGGCTCACGGGGCGGGCGGGTCGGAAAGTGGCGTTCGGCACGTTCTTCGTCCTCGCCGCCGTCTCGACGGCGATCACGTTCTGGTTCCTGGATAGCAAGGAAGACGTGTATTGGATGATCCCAGTTATGGGCTTCTGCCAACTCGCGCTCTTCGGCGGCTACGCCATCTATCTACCCGAACTGTTCCCGACGAAGTATCGAAGCACTGGCACGTCGTTCTGTTACAACGCGGGACGATTGATCGCGGCGGCCGGCCCGTTCACCTTCGGCCTCTTGATCCGCGAGGCGTTCGGCGGCTACGGGGCCGACGCGATTCGCTATGCCGGCGTCACGATGTGTTCGATCTTCCTGCTGGGGCTCATCGTGTTGCCGTTCCTGCCCGAGACCAAAGATCAACCGCTCCCGGAGTAACTCTTGGCGACGACCCCACCCGATTGGCTGACTTCCCGCAACGGCGGGCTCACGCCCGGACTTCGGGCCGACGTAATGCTCGTGACCCTCGACGGCCATCCGCATTACCGGCTCGACGCCTTGCCTGCGAAGGGCAAGTTCACATGCGCCGTGATTCAAGCGAACAACGGCAAGCGGCTCGATGGTCAACTTGAGTACCCGACGCTCGACGCGGCGCTCGCTGGCGGGCTCGAGGAACTGCGAGCCAAATTGGGGTGGTAGTAATGGTTCGCTCGGGCGGCGGAGCCCCCAGGGCGGGCTTTGCCCGCAGCCCAATACTTGCCCGCGCCGAAAAAGCATTAGATGCTGGTCGTTGCGGGTTCACCCGAG
>JANLUE010001160.1:0-6031 GCA_031363325.1 Gemmataceae bacterium | reverse complement strand
TATCACGCCCATTACGACAAGGCCTATCTCATCTCGCCGGACAATCTCCGGTACAGCATGGTCGACATGCAGAAGAAATGGGGCCTCTACAAGCACTTGAAGGAAAACTACACGCGCGAAGATCTGGTCGAACGGATCGGCCGCGGCGTGCAGAAGATGGTCGATCAGGGGGCGTCGCACTGTCGAACACTGATCGACGCCGATAGCACGATTCGCACGATGGGCGTTGAGGCGGCGCTCGAGGTCAAGAAGAAATACAAGGGCCAAATCCAATTCGAGATTGGCGTTCAACCCCTCCAGGGCGTACTCGACGACGATTCGCGTGATCAGTTCGAGAAGGCCTGCTCGATGGCCGATGTCGTTGGCGGGCTGCCCTCGCGCGACCGGCCGACGCCGGAACGCCATCTCGATGTGATCATGCGGATCGCCCGCGAACAGAACAAACGACTCGACGTCCACGTCGATCAGGAAAACAACCCGTTCGAGAACGAAACGGAAATGCTGGCCCGCAAGACGATCGAGCACGGGCTCGAGGGCCGGGTATCGGCCGTGCACGCGATCTCGGTCTCGGCGAAGCCGGCCAACGAACAGGATCGGATCGTCAAGTTGTTGAAGGACGCGGGCGTGAGCGTGATCGTCTGCCCGTCGGCCGCGTTGAGCATGCGACAGTTGGAGATGCAGGCCCCGCTTCACAATTCAATTGCCCCGGTGCCGAAGCTTCTCGACGCGGGCGTGTCGGTCTATCTCGGGGTCGACAACGTTTACGATCTGTTCATGCCGCTGGTCGATGGCGACCTGTGGTTCGAGAGCCGCCTCCTGATGGAGGCGTGCCGGTTCTACGACATCGATCGAGTGGCGAAGCTGGTGACGGATCGAAGTGGGTTCGGAGTTTAGTCGGAACCGGCCGCCGCGAGCGCGTCGGCCGGTCGACGTTCGATTAAACCTTGAGCATCTTCTTCGCGTCTTCGACGCCCGGGGCCGGCTTGCCGAATTCGCTGGCCGTCACGCGGGCCAGGGCGATCGGTTGTCGCCATTTGAACGCCGGTCGGCTCAGCGCGAACTCTTCGCTCACGGTTCGATAGTACTTTTCGGCATGGAGCGCGCCGTCTTCGCTGACGCCGTACTTGAGCATCACGTCGAGTACGCCGCGGACCGGGTGGCCGGCCTCGCCGTACTTGTGAACCACGGCGGCCGCGAGAGCCTGATCGCGATTGCGGATCGCGTCCTCGAGTTGCTTGACGAGCGTGGCCGCGTCGTTCGAGCGCACTTTCTCGAGTTGCTCGGCGTGCGGGTAAGCGTCTTTCAATTGACCCGAATCCTGGCCGGCCGTGTGATACGCCCCGACGATCAGGCTGGCGACCGAATTGCGTTGATTGCTGACCTTCGCGATGTTACGCCAGGCGTTCGCCGCGTCCGACGCGTGGACGCCGGGCGAGTCGCCATGCACGCTGCCGACTTGCTTGAACCCGTCCGCCTTGCGTCGGCCCGGATCGCGAAGCACGAGTTGGTTCGCGGCAAGGCAGATGGCCCCGGCGACCGAGTCGTAGGTGAATCCTTCCGCCAGTGCCGCGGCGACCGCGTCGGCCGCTTTATCCCGGCCGCCGCTATAGACGATCTGGCTCATCTTCTCGATCCAGGCGTCGTCGGCCTCGCGCGTGCCGGCCTTGCGGCCAACGAGTTTGTGCTGATCGAGAAGCTTGGGAAGCAGCGTCTGGATCGCCGGCTGGCCGCCGCGACCGTGTTCCTTGCAGGCGAACAGAACGGATTGACGCAGCAGCGTGTGCGCTTGTTCCGGGCCAGTGAAGTCGAGCATCGCCCAGGCGCGCCAGGCCAACACGACACGGTGGACGTTCATTTCGTCTTGAACGATGTACTGGAGGTGGTTGTAGGCGTCGGCCGGGGTGCCTTTCGCGAGGCCGGCGAAGATGGCTTCGGCCGTGGCCGGATCGTCGCGCCGGGTCGCTTCCTGCAGAGCTTCGCCACCGAGCTTGCCTTCCGGAAGCGCCTTGGCCGTCACTTCATGAAGTTCCTCGTGGTGTCGCCCGCCCTTGCCTTGCATGTGCGTGGCGTTGCGATAGAGGACCTTGAGGACCGGCAACGGCTTTTGGGCTTCGGGCAGTTCCTTCGACATCTCGAAGGCCGGCGCCAGCGCCATGAACGTGTGATACCCCTCGTAGTGCTTGCCGCCGAACTCGCGGGCGTTGGCGAGCGCACCGGCCGTCACCAGGGTCCGGAGGTCCGTGCCGGCCGCGAGTTTCTCGATCAGGATGGCTTGGAGTTTGTCCGGGGCGGTATCTTGCATGAGCGAAGCGAGCGGTTCGAGCGCGCCGAAGTTGAGCGCTCCGGGTCCATCTTTGGCGAACGCGCTCGACGAGAGGCCGAGGTCGACTGCCACCGCCGAGCCGACGCTGGCGGCCAGCATCCCGCGACCCACATCGGCGAGAAATTCCCGGCGCGTATTCGGTACCATGCGCATGCTCCTGACGAGTTGGAGAGTCAGCCCCGAGATGGGGGCCTGTAAACATTCAACGTGCGGCCGTTACACGATCTTGCGACGACCCCCGAGTAAGGCGACGAGAACCGTAATCGCGAGCAACGTTCCGGCGATCGAGCCAACCAAGATGAAGGTATTTTTCAGGCCGGAACGGGCCCGAGCCGCGTCGCGATCGAGTGGCCGAATGATCTCGACGACGCCGCGAACATCGCCAACCTTCCAGTCTTTTTTCACACTGTCGTTATGGTTGTTGTGGCACTGCACGCATGTTTCCCGCATCCGCCGGGCGATCGCGTAGCGAAGCGACGCCCGGCCCTGATAGTCCTCGAAGCGGTAGACGGGCTCGGCGGGGTTTTCTCGCAGGCGGGCGAGCGCCTCGTGTTCGAAGTCGTCCGTCGGGCCGCCGTCCGTCCGGAACTTGAACGGATACTCACTGTAGAGTCGAACCTGCGTGCCGGACTGGCTGCGGGCGCTCAGGTGTCGGCCAAGGTCAATAGTCATCGTGGACGGCAGGGGCACGGCCCCCTTGCGGGTCTTGTAATCGTGCGTGACGATCGTGCCGGCCGGCATGACCCGGTCGATCACGTCCGAGTAGAGGTCGTTGGCGCTCTCGAGCATCTCCGCCTGTTGGGCCGCCCCCTCCAAGGCAGTCGATTGGACGAGCTGTTCGTTCAGCCGGGACAGGTGCCAGAGTCCGACGACCGACGCGACCGAGATTGCGGCAAGAAGGCCGGCCGGCACCGGGTTCCGCCGGCACCAGCGCCAGACGCGACCCGGCACGCCAATCGGCCGAGCCTTGATGGGCAGATGTTCGAGAGAGCGGCGCAAGTCGTCGGCGAGCTCGGCCGCCGACTGATAGCGTCGCGCGGGTACCTTGGCCATCGCCTTCAAGCAAATCGTTTCGAGATCGCGCGGCACGCGATCGTTGACCCGGCGCGGCGGGCGGGGCTCGTCGTGAAGAACTTGCAGAATGAGCATCCGCCGGCTGCCGCGAAACGGCCGCTCGCCGGTGAGCGCCTCGTACAGCACGACGCCGAGGCTGTACACGTCGCTACGTGCATCGACGCGGTGCGACTCGCCGCTTGCCTGTTCCGGCGACATGTACGCTGGCGTGCCGAGGACCTCCCCCTCGGGGGTCTTCGCGGCGTCTTCGGTCTCCCACTTGGCGAGTCCGAAGTCCGCAATCTTTGGATCGCCGTCTTTCGGCAGCAAGATGTTCGATGGCTTGATGTCGCGATGGACGACGCCAAGTCGATGCGCCACTTCGACCGCGTCGGCCACTCGGGCCACAAGCCGGGCCGCTTCCTTCGGATCGATCGGCCCCGCGAGAATGCGATCGGCCAGGGTCTCGCCTCGCACAAGCTCCTCAACCAAATAACAAACGCCGTCTTCCGTTTGGCCGGCCTGATACAGGGACACAATACCGGGGTGCTGAAGCCGGGCGGCACTGCGGGCTTCGCGAAGGAATCGATCGACATCTTCCGGCCGGGCCAGCCGGCCGGCACGCAGCACTTTGACGGCGACGTCGCGGCCGAGTTCCGTGTCGACGGCCCGATAGACCGTGCCGAACGTGCCGCTACCGAGTTCCTCGCCAAGTTCGAACGGGCCGACATTCTTGGGTCGCGGAGCGGGATTGGGTCGCTCAGCGGAGCCGACGATGGCCCGCGCGGCCTCGATCCACGCGGCCGGCACCTCGGCGGGCCGACCCGATTGCGACGCACGCAAGCCGGCAACCAACGGATCGCCGTCGCGATCCAGGTCGCGGAGCGCCAACTCGCACGACGCACATCCCTCGACGTGCGTCGCGAACTCGTCGAGCGCCGGCCCAGCCAAATCGCCAACAGCGAACCGAGCAAGCTGATCGCGATCGGGACAGGCGGTCGTCATTGGTTTCCTCGGGCGACTGCCGAAGCCATCGGCGTGCCTTGAACCATCGGCCCGTTCACGCTCGCTGATACTCTCGTAGAAACTCGTCTCGGGAAACACCACTCTGTGTGAGAGCCGCCCGCAGAGTACCCGCTTTGAGAGTTGGATGCCCCGGCAACGTCTTCGGAGTGATCGTTCCATCCGGCTCAGTCCGGGCCAAGGAGACGTGATTGCCAGCGCGAACGACAACGAACCCGAGTGCCGCGAGTGCCCGAAACACGCGATCGGCCGGGGCATCGGCAGGGAACTTCGGCACGGCGGCCTCCGATCAGGCCGGGACTGCGACTTCGGTGACAAACGCTTCCAAAACCGGGCCGTCGTCGGCGACCTCGGCCAACGCGTCCGGACCGAACGTCTCGGCGTGGAAAGCCAAGGCCGACCGCACGTCGCTCAGGGCTGACTCGAAACTATCACCCTGGCCCACAACGGTGCCACGTGCCAATCCCAGTGGATAAGCCACGTAGCCGTCGGTGTGCCGTTCGACGACTACCTTGAGATGTGGGGTCATGACGATGCTCCAATCATGGCGTTTCCGAACGTCGGGGTTCAAGTTGAAGGTTCGCCAACGGGTTCGCGCCCGCCGGCTTGTTGGCGCGACTTGGCTTTCGCAAGAACAGCTTGGCTGAAGGTCGCCCGAAGCTCAAAGAGGCGACGATCCGGCGCGGACAGGCCAAGAAAGTCACCGGCATCGCCGATTCGGAACCCGGCCGCTTCGAGGGCTTTGCGCTTCTTGTGATTCATTGATCCCCTTTATTTCGCATATCTCAGATAGTCTCGATAAGTGTCCAATCGATTCTGATAGAGCACTCTGTGATCCCGATCACTTGTAGTCGAATTCGACTTCGAGGGGAGTCGCACACGAACGGAATAGATTCGGGTCATACTCATATCGAGCATTCTTCACTTCAACCACACGGTTGAGCACGCGAATTCCGTTATCTTGCCACGCCACGTAGTCCGGCGGCTCCTTCATCGCCCGAAGAAGTCTGGTGGCTGTGCCCCAGTCCGCTTCGTTCGCCGCGCACACGACCCGGAGAGCACACTGCTCCACGCCACCGTATCCTTGCACGTCGCTCACGAACCCTTGCCACCGATCACAGATTGCCAGACAGAGGGAGCGGTCGCCCATCCGGTAAGCCAAATATGCGGCGTTGTGGTAGTAACAGTCGTCCACCCAACTCAATCGGTAGCCGATCTGTTCAAAAGTGTAATCGTCTTTATGGCGGGTCGGTGCCGGCTTGAGCGCCCGGCGAAGCGCGGCTTTGCTCTTCTCGAAATCGATCCGGTCGAAGTACACTTGAGCCAGAAACGCATATCCGAAGAAGTCGTCCCATCGCTCCGCCAGCGCCTTCAGCCTCCGCTCGGAGTCCGACTGGTCAACCAACTTAGATTCGATTTTCGCGAGCATCAGGTACGACCACCAATAGTCCGGCCATTTCTCAATGCAGGCGACGCAAGTGGCCCGAGCATTCTCGAACTGACCGAGGTCGAAGAATTGCTTCATCAATCCAATGCGATGAGCAATCCGGTCCAGCCAAGTTTCGATCCGTCGATGAAGGAGAGCGAGCCGCTTGGCGGACCTCTGGGCGGGAGTGAACTTCGAGGCAGGCG
>JANLUE010001113.1:0-6307 GCA_031363325.1 Gemmataceae bacterium | reverse complement strand
TCGGCCGGCGTGTTGGTGTTGTGGGCACCGAAGAGATAGGGGATCAGGAACGGGTTCATGCCGCCACAACCGACCCCGGCGAACGCGAGACCGGCGCCGAACACCAGGCCGCGCCGCGTAATGAAAGTGGCCATGACCGATCCCCTCCTTGGGCCCAGTCGCCGCTTCCCCCGAAGCGTTTGGCCGGGTCAATCGAACAATGTCAGCAAGAGCACAACGCCCCACCGCGCCAGCATGGCGACTGTGAACAGGCCGATCGAAAGGGCGAGCGGCCCTTCGATCGAACGCACCCACAGGTATCGGCCGCGCAGGGCCGACGCCAGGCACCACGGGACGAGCACGGCACAATACATGGCCAGCCCCATCCCGACCCAGTTCGCCCGCGCCGAATTCCAAACGTCGCCGCGAACCAGATGGGCGAAGCTGGTGGTCATTCCGCACGAAGGACACGGCATGCCGGTCCAGATGCGAAAGTTGCACGCGGGCAGGCCGAGCGTCTGGTGCGAGGCCACCCGCAACGGCGTGCCGTCTTCGGCATACGGGCGGACTTGCGTGGCGATCGCGAACACGCCCACGAGGACCGCCGCGATCAGCACCAAGGTGCCGCGAACGTACCACGCCGTCCGTCGGCGTCGCGGGGCGTCCGTAGTCTGTTCCGTGAAGGGCATGTAACCGCCTCGTCCGGTCGGGTCAAGAGAAATTCATGGAAACGGCCGAAACATCCGACGACTGGGCCAAGCGCCTGCGGGTTCCGGCTGGTCCCGGCGTCGTCGCGGTTTCCGGCGGGGCGGATAGCGTCGCCCTGCTCCACGCGCTTTGCCTGAACTCGCCGGCCCGCCCACTCACTGTCGCCCACCTGAACCACCAACTTCGCGGAATCGAAAGCGATGCGGACGCGGAGTTCGTATCGGAACTCCGGCCCGAATGGCCCCACCGTATCGAATCGATCGACATCGCGAAACTCGCGGCCGAATCGGGTCGCAATCTCGAAGCCGTCGCGCGGGAAGTCCGCTACGCATTCCTGACTCGAGTCGCGACCGAGGTCGGTGCCAGTTGGGTCGCGACCGCACACACGCTCGACGATCAGGCCGAAACGATCCTGCATCGGCTCCTTAGGGGCACCGGCCTGCGGGGCCTGCGCGGCATCGCCCGCGAACGCGAACTCGCCCCAGGGATTCTACTCGTCCGACCGATGTTGGTGATAACCCGCACGGAAGTGATCGCGTTTCTTGAGTCTCACGGATTGCCATGGCGGGAAGACGCGACCAATCGCGATCTCGCGTTCACGCGCAACCGGATTCGCCACGAGCTTCTGCCCCTGATGCGAACGTTCAACCCGGCCGTGACCGACGTGCTCGGCCGGCTCGCCGAGCAATCGGGCGAAGTGTTCGAGGTCGTCGAAACGGAAACCAAGCGATTGCTCGAAGCGTCGGAGTTGCCCCGAGCGCGTAAGCTGGTCGTATTCGATCAAGTCAAATTGGCGAACGTGCCCGAACATCGCCTGCGGGATATGTTCGTCGCCGTCTGGGCTCGCGAAGGCTGGCCCCGCGACGGCATGACCCACGCCCACTGGCAGCGCGTGGTGGATGTGGCCAGAGGCCTCGCCATCGCGTGGGACTTGCCCGATGGCGTGCGCGTCCAAGGGCGAAAGAACGTCGTGCGTATCGGCCGTTAGCCGCGACGCGCTCGCGGAGCGCGTCACGTGAACGGCCTGTGAGTTTCCCAACAATCGAAGCGACGTGATGTTGCCGACGATCCCCGACGACTGGAAGCCGGCACTACGGGCCTACCTGAAGGACAAGTCGGGTGAGGATCGCGACCGCCTGTCGGCCTACGATTTTCCTTCGGGCCAAACCGTCGCAATCCGATTCCCAGACGAATCGAGCGTTCACTTTCGCCATGCTTTTGCCATCGCCGATGAGGATCGGGGAATGGTTGCCGTGTTTACCGAGCATTGCGGCTACCATGTGTTTCCACTGATCGACGCTCGATTGAAAATTGTCGAATCGCCGCAAATATCGGCAAGCACGACACAAGTCGGCGACGGAGTGTACTCCATCGGTGACACGACACTTTGGATCACCGACGGAGCCATTCACATGAAAGCCCGGACGGAGTTTGACAATCCAACGGAACTGAATTCCACCGAAGCCCGAGAACTCGGGCAGACGCTGATCAATTTCGCCTTGCGACTGGACGACGCCGAGCCATGGTCCGTTTGGCGTATCGACGACACGGGCAATACGTTTCTGGTCCGCGAAAACCTGTTGCACGAAGACGCCGACAAACTGGCCGCCGAGCTGACTGCTCGGGGGCACAAACAGATGTATTGGGTCGAGCGCGGTCGGCCGGCGACGAATCCTTGACACAGCCAAAGCTCAGCTTCCCGGCTCCCGCCACGCCGTACCCGCTCGGTAGGCCGCGAGCCGTTTCTCGACGTTCGGCCCCGATGACTTGACGTACTTCGCATCCGCGACGGCCTTCGCCTGCCATTCGATCGCGGCCGCGAAGTCACCGATTTCCGCTTTGGCGGATGCCATCGCTTCGAAGAGACTGGGCCCCCCGTCCTTCCAGGCGTCGAGCGCCCGCGTTGCCGCTTCGACGGCGGCCTTGCCGTTTCGAATCGTCGCATCGGCATGCGTTGACAGTATCCACGCCTTGAGTCGATGGGCCGGCCCATATTTCGGTTCGCCGGCAATCGTTGAATTCAAATCGGACAAAGCTTTAAGTGGATTACCGCACGCCAACCATACCTCCGCTCGGCGCACATACGCGGCCGAGTAACTGATCACCGAGATTCGGATCGCCCGGTCGAGGTCGTTGATCGCAAGCGCGTGTTCCTTACGAGCGAGGAAGACGGCCGCGCGATTGTAGTAGCCGGCGGCGAAGAGTGGCTCGTTAAAGACCGTCGCGTCGAAGTCGGCCTGGGCGTTCGCCAGTTCACCCTCGGCCAGTCGAACCAGGCCCCGCGCCATCAACGAGTGCGGCGACCGGGGTTCGAGTTCGACGCCGCGTTCCGCGTCGGCCCGGGCTTTGTCGAGATCGCCCTGCTCGCGCCAAGCATTTGCCCGCCCGGCGTAGCCACGCCCATAACTGGGATTCGCTTCGAGCGACTTGTTGTAGAAGTCGATCGCCTTGTCCCATTCCCGCATCGATGCATACAGGCCGCCGCGATTGCCGAGTACGATCGGGGCGTTCGGCGAAAGGGCCAGCGAGGCATCGTAGTCCGCGGCCGCCCGGTCGTATTCGCGCTTCCGCGACCAGTAGTTCGCCCGGTTGTTCAGGTAGGCGTACGTGCCCGGCTGAACCTTGAGTGCCTCGTCGTAATCGCGGATGGCCGCGTCCCAATCCTGCAGGAGTTCGTGGGCTTTCGCACGACGCGTGTAGTTGGTCGCGTTCTGGGGGTTGCCGCGCAATTGTTCGTTGATGCTCGCGATCGCCTCGGCCGGCGTTTGGAGCGCATCGCGGCGAACCCAAACGTCCTCGCCGAGATGGCGAACGAGCACGCGTACTCCGGCATCGCGGAGGACGAAGTATTCGGTGCCCGTGAGTGACCCAGTTCGAATTGGCGTGCCGTCGGGGCCATCGACCGTGAAGATGGCCCCCGACTCCTTGGGCATGACCATGCGCCCGGCAATGGTCGGCTTGGCCCCCCGGTCCGGGAGCGGCGCGGCGACGGCAAAGGCCAGGACGAGTGGGAACATCGCTACGGTTTCGGTTCGCGGGACTTCGGCGGCAGGATCGGCTGGAACTCGCCCTTGCCCTTGCGGTCCAGGTTCTTGTTCAGGTCGGCCGGATCGAATTCCACTTTCGCGCCGCCCTCCGGCACATCGACTTTGGCGGTCCAAAGCGTTGCGTTGACGACCACACGGCGAAAGTTCTCGTCGCCCCAGTTGCGATGAAAATGTCCGCCGGTGAAGCCGAAGCCACGCCCGCCATCCGGACGATCGTAGGCCCAGGCCATGTGTTCCGGCCGACCGGGGTGCATCTTCGCGTCCTTCGTCCCACGAGTGTTATCGGGCGGGATCGCGGTCAGGATCGGCGTCACGCCCTTGGGGTCGTCCTTGAATCGCATGTTGTAATACCATTCGTCGCGAAGCACGAACGGCTTCACGCCGCGCGTGATTTCGTGCTTCGGCAACGAACGAATCTCCGCGTCCCAGTGCGGGTTGATCGAATAGTCCGGTTCGTAGTACCCGCCCATCCAGCCAAGCACGCGCTTGCCGTGTTCGGGCAGATAATCGACGGCGAAGTGCAAGTTCACCCAGCCGACGCCCTTGTCCATGAGTTTCTGAACTCGGTCCATGCGGTCGCCGGCCTTATCCTTCTGCACGACCGGGTGGCCGTTGCGGCCGTCCATGTAGAAGACCAGACTGGCGGCTCCATCGAAGACTTTCTCGTCCTTCGGCCACCCATCGCGAACCATGACCGGCCAGACGCCATCGGTCTGTTTGAGCAGGTTCATCAAAATGGCCGACCCGGCGAAGAACTCGTGATCGCCCGGCCCATGACTCGGCCGACCCGCGACGATCACGATCTTCTTGCCCTTGAAGCCCGCCGGCGGCTCGACTTCGAGCGGCACCTTCGATTGGTCGTACGGGTCGGCACGAAGTGCGGGTGCGACGAAGAACAACACGAGGGCCGCAAGCAGGTGGCGTTTCGACATGGAGAGAGTCCGGTAGGTTGGCACGGGGGTGGCAAAGGGAAACTATGAACTGGAGCGGTCGTCGGGCGGAATTGTAACTTGCTGACCCGGAAGGGTCGAGTCATCGAGAGCTCGACGCGACCTTGCGGGTTGCGCGGATTGGGGGCGATTGGTCCAGATCGACCGGGCGGAATGGGTGAAGGGGCTCGGTCATGGGTGCCGAAAGAACCCGTGAAGGATGGGCGGTCCGGAGAAGCCGCCCGTATTGGCCCGCGCATGGGCCCGGCCGGATGCCGGGTGCACGCGGGCCCGGGAGGATCCCATGCGCAAACTGATCGCGGCCGGGCTGTTCGCCGCACTTCCCCTCGGTGTGGGCTGCAAGCACACCGGCGGGGAGTGCGACTGCGCCCCGGTCCCGGGCGATTCGGTCGGGTACAACGCTCACGTGACCTACCACGCCACGTGTCCGGTTGGACAAGTCTCGCACGCCCCAGCCCCGACGACCAAGCCCGTCTCGGCGAACCTCGACTTCGAGGCCGTCGCGGCACCCCGGTCGTTGCCCGTCGAGAAGTAACGATTCGAGCAAACGACGGCCACTTCGCCGGCCTCGATTCACGGCCCCGCCGGGCCCGAATCGAGGCCGGCTTGCGTTTCGCGCCACTTTCACCAATAATACCGGTGTGACTTCTCTCGGCGGCCACGGTGCCCGGCTGCCGGATACAACCGAGGAATCGGCCCATGTGCCCGTCCCTTCGGATCGCGGCTGCGGCCGTGCTGTTCGCCGCTTCAGCGGCGCACGCCCAATATCCGTACGGCCCACCCGGCCGAAACAAATCGACCGTCGTGATCCAGGTCCGCAACGGTCCATTCAGTTCGTTCATCGCCGCCGCGTCGTATCAGGGCTACGGGCCGTACGGCTACGTGAACCCGTGGTACTACGGCCCGGTGCCGATTTACGTCCCGATCTACATTCCGCCGCCACAACCGAGCCCGCCGGTCGTGATCCAAAACTTCGTCCAACCTCCGCCGCCAATTGTTGAACCAGGACGGCCCGCGTTCCCGGCTGAATTCGATCCGAACCCGGCGAAGGCCGCACCCAAAATCGCGGCCAAGCCCGGCGCGAAGCTCGGGCCCGCGCCAAAGCCCGGCGCGCCGGGCGGCATCCAGGATCCGCCGCGACCGGCCAAGGTGATCGGTCGAGCCGACGCGGACCGGGCCGTTGAAGCGGGCCGCAAGGCGTTCGTCGATGGACAATACGGTCGAGCGGCCGAGTTGTTCCTGCGGGCCGCCGAGATCGCGCCGAACGAAGCGTCGATTCAGTTTCTGATGGCGCAAGCCTATTTCGCGTTGGGCAAGTATCGCGAGGCGGTCTCGGCGATCACGGCGGGCATCGCCGTTCGACCCGACTGGGCCGACGCCCGCTTCGAGAGCCGCGACCCGTACGGCAAGAAGCCGGCCCTGTTCGACGATCACCTCGCGGCACTACGGAAAGCGGTCGCCGCGTTCCCCGACGATGCGACGCTCGCGTTCTTGCTCGGCCACGAACTCTGGTTCGATGGCAAAGTCGACGAGGCGCGAACCGTGCTGCATAAGGCGCAGAAGCTCGGCAACGACGCGACGCCCGTGGGGGTGTATTTGAAGTGAGGTCGGCGAAGGCGGCTT
>JANLUE010001092.1:0-9584 GCA_031363325.1 Gemmataceae bacterium | reverse complement strand
GCGCCCGATGATCCTACCGGTACTCGGTGGCTTGCTCGTCGCGGATGAAGTGATCGACCTATTCTTGCCGGTGATGTTCTACCGGCTGAGATTGTGGCGGCTGAGAACCCACACTCCCGAATCGGCGATCGGCTCCGGTGGGGACATGTGATGCAGCCAACGGTTGCAGCAGACCGGGGCCGCCACCTAAATTAGCGCCCGTGTCGGTTGGGATGCTCGATCATGTCCACTCTCCGAATCCTCTTCGTATCGCTCAGTTTCGCTGCCTTGGCCGAAGGTCAGGCCAGCGACATCCATGGCGACCCGTTGCCGCCGGGGGCGCTCGCGCGACTGGGACGCGTACGACCGTTCGCGGAACCTGGCAATGAGACCGTTGCCTTTCGAGCGGATGGCAAGTCGATCGTCACGTTGAATTGGGGCAAGTACGTTTCGATTTTCGACCGCGATACGGGCCGACTGATCGAGCGTCGAACGCTGCCGACCGAGCCAACGAGGTACTGCGTGCTGTTTCAAGACGGCCGTCGAGCCATGTTCGAGCGCCGACCGGGTGGTCGCAACAAGCCCGCCGAATGGGAGTTTTGGGACCTCGATCTCGCGAAGAAGCTCACGACCGTCGTGCCCGGACCGGACTCGGATTATTACGTTGTGCCCGCCCCAAACGGCGATTTCATGGCGACGGCCGATGTCTTGAAGGATTCAATGAATCAATGGCGCGCCGCCCGGTTGAGAGTTTGGGACACGCAAACGGGCAAGGTGCGACAGTCCGAGGAAGTCGCGTTTGAACCCGATCGTCGCATCGGTGGGCATTCCAGGCCGATCCTCTCGCCGGATGGCAAGCGGCTCGTTTTCCAGATGATTGTCAATGACCGACTCACTGTTCTCTGTTGGTCGATCGCGGACCTGAAACTGCTTTGGCAGCGCGAGTTCGAAGACGCGGAGGTCGATCTCGGCGTCTTCAACGATCGTGTCTTCGCGACCTACTGTGTCGATGGCACGAATCGCGAGAAGCCTTGGACGGTCGATCTGGAAACCGGCCGGGATGTCGCGGATTCGCTGCCGAGAGAACTTTCCGCGCGAGTTGGTTGTGCCGTATCGAACGGGATCGTGCGTTATTTCGCGAGAAAGGGCGACGATTGGGAAATTCGGTCGTGGGACTTGAAGCAGAACCGTCAAGTGCGGGGGCCAGCCACTCCACTTCGGCCACGATCCGGGCTGGGCATGATCCTATCGCCGGACGGTCGATACGCGATGCTGAGTGGCTATTCATTCGACATTTACGACCTGGAGCGTGGCACGTGTCTCTGGTCCGACTCGCGTGCGGCGGGTCATTCGCAAGCAGTCACTGCCATTTCATTCGCGGCAACGAGTGATCGGGCGGCATCGTCCGCCTGGGATCATCAAGTCTTGCTTTGGAAGGTGAGCGAAGGTCGACCGGTTGGTCAATGGAATGCAAACGCTCTAGCGGGATTGGAAGGAGGGCTTTCGGTCGAGTTGTCGCACGACGGTCGCCGATTCGCTTTTCCAAGTTCAGGCACAAACAGCGGCGTCGACTGGTCAATCGATGTCATCGATCCTGAATCGCATCGGAAACCGGAGGAAGGTATGGTGCTAAAGTCCGAACATTTCGACGCAGAAGTATCCCGACTCGGTTTCTCTCACAGCGCTCAATCACTCTTCACGGCGGTTCGAAGGACGGACCGAGAATCCTCAACTTGTTGGCTCGTTCGAATTGATTTTCCGAGTGACAAATGGACCAAACTTGGCGAAGTACCCTGGGCTCCATCGAACCGCACCGCCTGGGACCGACGCAACCTCCGCTGGATTGTCGCCGGCAAGGTCTTCGACGCGCGGACTGGCAAGCAGGCCCTCGAGTTGGCCGGCGCGATCGATGGGCCGTTCGAGGTTGTTCGTTCCGGTGCGTTGATCGCGGGGCTTGGCACCGAACGCGCTGGTCAAGTCGCGCCGTCGAATATTTGCGTCTGGGAAGCGGATACCGGTCGAATCGCGGTTGCGCTGCCGTGGCGTGCGCCTGCTGGGTTGGTCGGTGCCGAAACGTGTTGGCCACGCGTGCTCGC
Organism: Gemmataceae bacterium; assembly: GCA_031363325.1. Classification (GTDB taxonomy): domain Bacteria; phylum Planctomycetota; class Planctomycetia; order Gemmatales; family Gemmataceae; genus SIAJ01. The sequence goes on along the minus strand of JANLUE010001092.1, from coordinate 7,509 downwards.
GCTGCACCCTTCGAGTCGTTACCTGGCGACTGCGGACATTCACGGTGTTCGGCTGTGGGATCTGGCGTCGCAGCGCGTCGTCCATGAATTCGCGATACCGATGAAGCCTCCGCCCCAGGTCAATCACGGCAGCCCGGCGACTGCGCTCGCGTTCACGCCCGATGGAACTCGGCTCGCCACGGGCTTGCCCGATGGGACGATTCTGCTTTGGCCCGTGCCGATCCCGGGGCCAGTTTCATTGCCGACAGAGACGGTCGATCGACTCTGGTTGGACTTAATGTCGCCGAACGCCGAAGCCGGTTGGCGGGCCGCGTGGCTCCTGGCCGACGCGCCGGACGACCTCGAACGTGTCGCCCGCGAACGGATTCGGCCGGCGGCGAACATACCGCAACGTGACTTGAAGCAACTGGTCGCGGACCTGGATTCGCCGGAGTTTCGCAAGCGCGAGTCGGCCGCCAAGCGACTCCAAGAAGTCGCGGGCGAGGCCCGCTCACTGCTCGCCGAGGCGTTGAAGCAACCGGGCTCCGAGGAACACCGCGTTCGCTTGACCAAGGCACTGGAGTTCGTCCCGGACCGAAGTCGGCCCCTGTCGCCGATCAACGCGACAATCACCCGACTCGTCGCCGCGGTCGAACGGGCCGGCGCGTCGGAGCTGCTTGCCGAATGGGCCGGCGGCACGCCAGACGCCTGGCTGACGCGGGAAGCGAAGGCGGCATTCGGGCGCGTGAACGCGACTGGACTTCGTTAGGCTAACGGCATTCGCGCCAGCGTGCCCGCACCTGTTCCGGGGTTGCCGTGCCGGTGACGCCGATCTGTTGAATCGTGATCGACGCCACCAGGTTGCCGAACGAGGCGGCCCCGACATCGTTGGCTCCGGCCGCCATCGCGCAGGCGATCCCCGCGCTCGTGCTATCCCCGGCGCCGACGATGTCGATCGCACCTTCGACCGGAAAGGCCGGAATCGATTGCATCGAGCCATCGGGGCGGTGCAAGTCGATGCCGTGTTCGCCGCGGGTCAGGAACACGGTTCGGCCCACGGCTCGGGCGAACGCCGCGGGGCCACCGGGGTATATGCCGGCCTCACGGGCGTTTGGCTTCACGCAAACGGATCGAAATTCATGGATGCGTTCGCGACTATCGGCCAGGACGAACTTCGCCGGATCACGGTCGGCCAGCTCCGTCAGGCGTTGGCGAACGCCTGCCGTGATTACACCACAATTCAACTCACTTACCTGATCGAGCACGAGCAACGCATCGACCTCCGGCCAGACGCGGTCGAGTTGGCGGATGATCTCGGCTTCGACAGTTGGCGGAGTTGGTTCGCGATTCTTGATGTCGAGTCGATTCAGTTCACGCGGAGGTTGACCGGCGGTCATCAACATCGGCTTCGCGTAAGTCGGAGTGCGTCGGCCGGGCCAATCGAAGAGGCCGTCCATCCGCACGGCCGGCAACTGGGCCAAAGCCTCGCGCAACTCGAAGCCTTCACCATCGCGACCGACGCCCGCGACCGGGACGATCGAGCCGACTCCGAGAGCCGCCAGATTATTGATGACCGTGCCGAGCGCCCCCGGATACGATCGCACGCGGACGACCTGATAGGCGTCGAGTCCGGTTTCGATCGACGGTTCCGTGAGGCCCGCGTCGAGGTCGAAGTAGCGATCGAGGAACAGGTCGCCGATCAGGCCGATTCGCGCGTTCGGCAGCGCCGCGAGGATTCGCTCTACTTCCACTCGCTGGCCTCCGTCTCGTGCGGCCGACGAGCGTCGCGGAGCAGGTTCGCGAGTCGCCGCAGGTCCGGCTCGCTTAGATGGCCGAGTTGTCGGAAGTGACAATCTTCGAGTGGCTCGGCGATGTCGTTCAAGATCGCGATTCCGGCTGGCGTGATCGTCACGCGAACGACGCGGCGATCTTCGGCCCGGCGCTCGCGAGTGACGAGGCCGCGTTCCTCGAGGCGGTCGATCATCCGCGTGACGTCGGGGGCCCGCGAAATGAGTCTATCGGTCAGCGACAGCGTGGGCACCGATTCGGGCCGGGCCGCTTTCAACAAACGGAGGACGTTGTACTGTTGGGCGGTCAATTCGAACTCGGCGAACAGATCGTCTTCGATCGAGCGCAAGCGATCGTAGGTTCGCCACAGGTTGAGGTAGACTTCCTGCGCGAGCGAGTCGAATCTGGCGGACACGGGCTTCACGTCGATGGTCATGAAGGGGTTATATTCGCCCCTACCCCACGTAGCGGATCCGCTTGTTGACGTCGGTGTTGACCGAGTGGTAAGGGCTGGTCAGGTTGCCGGAGCCGAAGGTCATCTTCATGGCTTCACAGTCGTCGTCCCCGAGCGCGCTCGCGAAGATGGTCTTGAGGTATTCGATGCCGAGCTTCGAGGGCCGCATCTTGACCGAATCGTAGAAGCTCGTGTGCATCTGGCGGGCGTGGATCAGGCCCCAGCGATCGCGGAAGTCGTTGGCCGGCACGCTCGAGACGTGGAACCCGTTCGCTTCGTTCCACTGGAGGATACTCACCGCGTTGACTTGACCATCGACGAGCATGTCGACCGCGTTGCCGCCGAGCTGGGCCGCGTAGAACCGATCGAAGAGGATGGGTCGGCCGCCGCGCTGGGTGTGGCCGACCTTACGAGTGAAGACCGCGGCCTTGGCCGATTCGTTGCGGCGCTTGCTCGTGAAGTACGCGTCGCCCAGGCGGGCGATCAACAGACTTCGCAGCACCTCGGAAGCGCCGGACAGGATCTTGTTTCCGGCCGGGTCGGTCGAAGACAGTTCGGCCCCCAGTTCCTGGCCCTCCTCGTCCACGATGCCTTCACCGCACAGGATCACGACGTTTTTTTGCAAGTCGTAAATCTCTTTGATTCGATTCACGAGCGCGTCGGCGTTGAGCGGCACTTCGGGAATGAGCAACACGTCCGGCCGGCCGTAATACGCTCCGAGGGCGATGTACCCCGAGTGTCGGCCCATGACCTCGACGATCGCGATCCGGCGGTGGCTCTCGGCCGTCGTGCGGATTCGCTCGACGCCGGAAGCCGACACGTAGACGGCCGTCGCGTAACCGGGGGTCACGAAATTGACCATTCCGCCAAGGTCGATCGGATCGTTCGTGACGCGTCGCGTGTACTTGTGTTCGCCGTCCGGCAAGTCCTCGCGCCGCCATTCGTCGGGCTCGTTGCGGTAGTTCAAGCCCAGGTCGTTGTCGATTGTCTTCGGCGCGAGCACGGTCGGAATGCGTTCGCCGAGCGCCTGCATGCCGTTCAACGTGCCATCCCCGCCGATACAGATGAGTCCTTCGACCTTGAGTTGATGCAACCGATCGACGACGGCCGTGATCGTCGCCTGGTCATCGGAGTCGACGTAATCGCGCGAGGCCCCGAGGATCGTGCCGCCGAGTGTGGGGTCGAGTTCCGGGATCGACGTGAACAGCGGGTTCAGATGCAAATGGGGAACGCGCGGGTTCAGCAAGCCGCTGAAGCCCTTGACGATGCCAAAGACTTCGACCCGTTGCTGATTGGCGCGTGTGACGGCCCCGGCAATGGTCGCGTTCAGGGCCGGCGTATCGCCGCCAGCCGTCAGGATGGCAATTCGTTTCATGCGTAACGGACGGGTCCGGGGGTCGGATGCGTTCGACGATAGTTTATCGAAGCGATCGGAGAGGAATTGTCATGCTACCGGCGGAACGGAGATCGGCGAACCGGCTGCGAGTCGACTCTGAGCGATGGACACTCTCGATTTTCGCCACGGATGCACACGGATCGAACACGGATAAAGACAACAAGAATTCATTATCCGTGTTCGATCCGTGTGCATCCGTGGCAAATCTGAGTGTGCCCTCGCCGAAAACAAATCGGCTGATGTGAGGCACGTCTCACCGCCCGCATGGCAACAGTGGGCGGGCCGGCACATTAGGCGGTCGAGTAGGCGTCGGCAGCGTGGTCGCCGGATTTATCGACTTCGCCGCCTCGGTGGCAATGGTGCGTTCGTAGCGATGGCGACCTACGTTCACCACTTCGCGATCCAGCGCCCTCCTCGGTAAACGAACTTGCCGGTTTGACCAACCGCGCATTTGTCAAAGCGTTGCCACGCGTGAAACTCACGCTTTGAGAGATCGATTTCGACGCCCGCGACTTGGACGACTCCGTCCGATGTCTCAAGAAGCGGCGCGTTCTCGATCGCGTCGGCTGACGGGACGAGCCACCCGAGTTTCCCATCGCGATTCGCTTCAACGAGCGCGGACTTCGCCTCTTCGGAAGTGAGCTTGGGCGAATCGGCCCATCGAATCAAGAAAAACGCCAAGACAACCACCAAGGCCGCCCATCCAGCTCGTTTAGCCACATTTGCTCGACGAACACCGCGACTCTCCCGAGCACGGTTGTCCCGATCGATCGAGCTTGTGGCGTCGGCTTGTTGTCGCACGGTGATCTCCGATCGGAGATTCTACCTCACGAATCCATTCACCCCGTCATCGAAATCGGTCGGGCGTTCGGCTTTGATCATTTGCATCGCACCGCTGGCCGACAGAGGACCCGGTCGATCAGGCGGTTACAGAATTCGGTGCTCGAACGCGTGTCGATCGTACATGGGTTGTAGCCGGTCGCGGCCGGGGCGCTCGCGTCATTCAACTCCCAGCGCGGCTTGCGGACGGTCACTTCGGTTTCCTTGACGACCGGCACTCGGCGCGTCACGGTCGTCGGGACGATCTCGGTCTCCGTGTGCGGCACTCGGCGCGTCACCGTGTAGGGGACCATCTGGCACGATGTGACCGGGATCTGCTTTGTGACGATTTCCGATTTCATCGTGGTCACCGTCTCGGGGACTTGCTTGACGCCGCTCTCTTGAACGATGCGACAGGTCGTGACGGGCATGGTTTTCTGGACGGTCGTCGGAACCATGCGGGTGGTTGTGACCGGCAACTGGCGAACGACTACTTCGGCGACCTGTCGAACCTGTGTGAATGGCACGAGTCGAACTTCGCTCGACTGAACCATGCGCGTGACCGGGTGCTCGGTTGTTCGCGAACACACGCCCCCCTCGACGAACACGCGACCCGGTGCCTCGGCCTCGTGGCCCTTCAAGCTGGTCGCGTTCGCCAATCCACAGACAATGCCGTCCGAGTTCGGCGTGGCCGACCCGCAATCGCTCGGTTCGCAGTAACAACCGCGCACGATTCGCGTGGCCGTGTAGGGGACCTGCTTCCGAACGGTCTCGCGGACCATGCGGACCGTGGTGACCGGGATCGTCTGATGTTGCACTTCCTTGTGCATCCGCGTGACGGACATCGGAATCGTTTCGGTCACGGTGTACGGGACTTTCTTGCAAACGGTGATCGGCACTTGCGTGCAAATGGTTCGGCGGACCATCGTGGTGCACGGCACCTGTTCGCACACGGTGCGATACGTGCAGACCTGGCGGGTCCGAACCTCGCACGGCCCACGTTGAACGCACATCTGCGTGCCGCACTGCTTCTGAACCGTCGTGCACGTGCATGGGTCGAAACAGGTGACGTACTTCGGCACGCAGGTGACCTGGAGTCGACCGGGGACCGTGTACGATTCGCAATGCGTATCCGCGACGCGACGCTGGATAGTGCGCATCGTTGTGCACGGCTCACAGATCGTGTGCGTCCGGGTCGTCATCACGGTCTGGACGCAGTCGCGGTACATCGTCCGGGCGATCGTGCGAACCGAAGTCTCGTTCACGGGCCGACACACGGTGTTGTTGACGACCCGGTAGGTGGTTTGCGTGACCGGTCGGCACACCGATTCGCAGACTTCCCTGTAGCGCGTCTCACACACTCGCTTACACACCTGGAAGTGGCTCACCTTGCATTGCACTTCGGTCACCGGCTTGCACACATTGACGACGCATTCCTTGAAGACAGTTTCGGTGAAGGGTCGGTAGGTCGTGAAGGCCACATCGCGGATGGCCGTTTCCGTGACGGGTTGCAGGACCGTTTGCGTGACGGTCTGCATGGTCGTTTCGTAAATCGGCCGATTCACGGTGAAGGGCAATTCCTTCAGAATCGTCTCGCACACTGGGCGCGTCACCGTTTCTTGAACCTTGCGATACTCCGTTCGAAGTTCTTTGCGGAGACACGTCACTTCCTCGTCGCGATGAACGGTCCGGGTCACGGGCTTCATGATCGTCTCGGTCATGTTCTCGCAAGCGGTGTGGAAGCGTTTCTCGAGCACCGTGTCGTAGACGAGGTGATAGCGCGGCCGGGCTTGTTTCTGGCACGCGGAGAAATCGGACTGCACCTCGCCAACGATCGGCGCGCGCTGGGGCGATGGCGCAATGATCGCCCCGAGGCCGAGTCCGGCGTATGCGTGCGACGTATGGGCGAGGGCGGCCATGCCGAGGATCAGGGCAAGCAATCGTGTCGTCATGGAAGCCTCCTGCTTGGATCGCGCGGCGTGGTCGTCCCTGACCGCGCCGTCGATCCATTCGGCCGTCCACGACCTATCGGCCCCCGCATTTCAACCGGATGACCGGCACTGCCCGCATTCGCCACATTCCCCGGTCGATTCGTTGGGTCGTGCCAGCAATGCGCACGTTGCGACCTGGACCGCCTTTGCCGGGCGTGCGGCCGTCGGGCGTGCCGGCTTTACCGATTCGCGCGACTTCGCCCATTTCGCCGGATACGCGGGATTGTTTGAATGCGCCGATCCCGCCACGCCGATACCGTTCTCGAACCGTTCGCTCCGGAGGGCCAGACGTGATCCGCGGAATGTACGCCGCCGCGACGGCTCTCGACGCCGCGACCCAGAACCAGGACGTCGTCGCGCAAAACCTCGCCCACGCCTCGACGCCCGGCTACCGGGCCAAGGGGGCGGTCTTCGAAACGTTCGACCGGGTGCTCGGCCGTGCGAGTGGCGACATCGTCGGCACGCACCTGGCGGAAGGGTACACGGACTTCAAGCCGGGCGGGCTCCAGCAAACGGGCCACCCCTTCGACCTCGCCCTGGGCAACGACGCGTTCTTCGTGCTTGGCACGCCGACCGGTCAGGTGTTCTCGCGAAACGGCACGTTCCGCGTGACCCCCGACGGGCAACTGTTGAGCCACGATGGCTACGCGGTTCAATCGCGCGAAAGTGGCGCGATCCGACTACCGCCCGGTGCCGCGAGTGTGGTCGTGGCCGCGAACGGAACCGTGACGGCCGACGGCGTCAACGTTGGCCGAATTCAGATCGCCCGTTTCGACAATCCGAATCGACTGACGCCGGTCGGCCCGACGTTGTTTCGGGGGACGGACGAAGCGGGCCAGCAGCCGGCCGACAACGGCATCCTGCAAGGTTTCCGCGAATCGTCCAACGTGAGCGCCGCCCAGGCGATGGTCGAGATGATCTCCGGCACGCGCTACTTCGAGGCCGCCCAACGAGCCCTGCGAACGATCGGCGAGTCGGTTCAGTTGAACACTCGACCCACATAGAGCGACCCGGTCTTTCATAATCTCGCCCCGGCCGGAAACGGCGAACCGGCTGCGTAAGCTGCCGGGTGACCTGCTGCC
>JANLUE010001072.1:0-10130 GCA_031363325.1 Gemmataceae bacterium | reverse complement strand
GTCCGCTTCACCCGTCGCACTCTGGGGAGTGCCGACGGCCAGGAAGATCAGCCGAGCCTGTTGAACGGCCGTGCCGAGGTCGGTCGAAAAAATCAGTCGGCCATCGCGGCGATTGCGTTGGACGAGTTCCAGGAGGCCCGGCTCGAAGATGGGCAGTCGGTCGGCCTGCAGCGTCTCGATTTTCCGAGCGTCCTTGTCGACACCCGTTACTTCATTCCCGCTGTCCGCCAAACACGTGGCAGTCACGAGCCCAACGTACCCGGTCCCAACGACGGCAATCTTCACGGCGAATCTCCAGATGTTCCGAGCGTTCAATATAGAGCGCACCGGGGCCGAATCGCGCCCTAAAACCAACATCAGCCATGCAACCAATCCCCGAGACCGAAGCGCGCTTATCGTCGGGCGACGTGCCGACGGCGCAGCTCGATTCGACGGGCGGCGACCGGCCGATGCCATCGGCCGAGGCGATCGGCATCTTGCGGCCGGCCCTCGCGGCCGGAGAGATTGGTCGACTCGGCGGCTATCGGATCGTGCGCGTGCTTGGGCAAGGTGGTATGGGCGTCGTGTTCCTGGCCGAGGACCCGGCCCTGGGTCGGTCGGTCGCGGTCAAGGCCATGCTCCCAACTGTCGCAACGTCGGCGCGCGAACGATTCCTGCGCGAGGCGCGGGCGGCGGCCGTGATCAAGGACGATCATGTTGTCACGATCCATCAGGTCGGCGAAGACAATGGCGTCCCGTTTCTGGTGATGGAACTCCTGGACGGCGAGTCGCTGGCCGACCGGGTCGCGCGCGAAGGGCGCTTGCCAATCCCCGAAGTCGTGCGGATTGGCCGCGAGTTGGCGAACGGACTCGCGGCGGCGCACGCCAAGGGGCTACTGCATCGCGACGTGAAGCCGGCCAACGCCTGGCTCGAAGGCCCGACCGGGCGCGTGAAGCTACTCGATTTTGGTCTGGCGCGTTCCGTTTCCGGCGGTGCGGAGCTGACGAAGTCCGGTGCGATTCTCGGCACGCCGGCCTACATGCCGCCCGAGCAAGCTCGCGGCGAGCCGACCGACCCGCGCTCCGATCTCTTCAGTCTGGGGGCCGTTCTCTATCAGCTTGCCACCGGGGAGCGTCCATTTCGTGGCGACGAGACGATGGCCGTCTTGCTCGCGGTCGTACAGTTCGACCCGACGCCACCAAGTCGAGTCCGAACCGAAGTGCCATCGGCACTCTCGGCGCTCATCATGCGCTTGCTCGCGAAGAAGCCGAGCGATCGACCGGGCTCGGCGGTGGACGTGTCAATGCTCCTCGCCAAGATCGGATCGAGCGAGCCGGCCCCCGTCGTTGGAAATCGGCGACCGTGGCTGATCGCGGGCATCCTGATCGCGTTGGCGTCGCTGATCGGGATCGCGTTCGCGAGCGGGTTGTTCAACGCGAAGTCAGCGAAGACCTCGCCGTCGACCCGGCTCGACGAAAAGACGGGTCCGGATCCGTTGATCAAGCCGAACGACCTCCCAAAGAAAACAGACCCGCCGGTCAAGCCCAAGGAACCCCCACCCAAGGAACCGAAGAAGGTCGAGCCGAAACCGCCCACGCCCTCGCCCTCGCCCTCCGCCACGCCGATCGACTCACTGACGCGAAGCAAGCACGTGCCGACGAATCGGCCGAACGCGCCGGACAACGTCGTGGCGATCGCGCACGGCGAATCGGAGCGGTACACGGTCGTGGCGTTTTCGCCGGACGGCAAGTCGATGGCCGTCGGCGCGCGGAATGGGACCGTTCATCTGTGGGACATCGCCACGTGGACGAGCCAGGTGCTGCCGTGGAAAGCTCAGTTCGGCGACGACGTACGAGTTCGACAAGTGGAGTTTTCGCCGGACGGGCAGTTCGTCGCGGCCGCCTTGAACAATGCCGGCGGGGCGATCCACGTCTGGCACGTGCCGACCCAACGTGGCGCCGGCGGGGATGCCATCAAGTACGCGGAACGATCGTTCGCGTTCAATCGCGTCGATGGTTCGTTCGCGACGGGGGGTCGCGGCAAGGACTCCGAAGTCCGCGTCTATGACCTTGGGCCGGACCATCGAATTGTGCGGCGCAACGTGGCGATTTCACCCACCGATGTCGATGTGTTGGCCTTCACGCCGACCGGCGATCGGCTGCTCGCCTTTCGCCGCGATCGCAAACTCTCGATCTGGGACCCGAAGACCGGAACCGGTCAGCCGCTGCCCGATTGGTGGATTACGAACCTGGGGGCTAATCTCCATTCCGTCGCGTTCAGCCGTTCCGGCGAACGCATCGCGTTCCCGACGGAGTACCACACGTACATCGGCAGCGCGGTTTTGGGGCGAAGCAAGATTCGACAATTTGAACCGACCCCTGGGCTCGACGGGAAGGTCAAGTCCGATGCGATGGTCATGGCCAACGTCGCCTTCGGGCCGAACGACGATCTCGTCGTGACGGGCTACTCGGACGGGACCGTGCGATTGTGCGAATTCAGCGCGGGCCGTGCGACGTGGCGGACGCTCGCTTCGTTTCCGAAGGGCCGTGTCTGGTCGGTCGCGTTCAGCCCGGAGGGGCGTCATATCGCCGCGATTGTCGGCTCCGATGCGCACGTCATTCGACTCGCGTTGAAGTGACGGCACGGAGTCGCGCTTCGCCGCAAAGTGCGAGCGCGACGAACTTTCCAGAATCCCGTTGCATCCGAAGGGCCTGGGTCGGATACTTTCTCCAATCGCCCGACTCGCATTCGCTCGACTCGCGGCGAGCCCAACGTCGTCGAAACAACCTGGAGACTTCATGCGTCTGGCACATCGATTCGGAATGGGACTGCTCGCGACTGCGCTGATCGTCGGCGCGGGCTGCGACAAGAGCGCCACGTCGAGCTCGGGCTCGAACGGCGGAGGCGGCGGAACCGCCGACCCGAAGGCAATCGCGGACGCGTTCGCCAAGCGGCTTCACGGAACGTGGGAGTCGACGGGCGACAAGAAGGACGAAGGAACGCTGGAGTTCAAGGCGGACGGCAACATGAAGATGAGCATGGGGCCATTAGAAATGGCCGGCACCTGGAAGGTGACCAAGGCCGAAGGCAAAACCGGCACCGTCGAAACCGAACTCAAACCCGAAGGCGATTTTGAAAAGCTCGGCAAGAAGGAACCTATGAAGATTGTGCTCGCAATCGATTTCGACGACATGGACACAATGACCGCGACCCCGACCGACAAGAAAGACCCGAAGAATTTCAAGCGCAAGAAGTAGTGCTACAATTCCGGGGCCGCCGAACTCACGTTCGACGGCCCACGACGAACCCGAGGTTGCCATGTTCCGCCTGCTCGCACTGGCCATTTCCGTCGGCCTGCTCAGTTCGATCCACGCGGCTCCGGTCACCAAGACCAAGGACGATGGGCCGGAAAAAAAGCTCGTGGGCACCTGGGAAGGATTGGAAGAATCGAAGGGCGGCAAGTCCGATACGATCACCGTCGAGTTCAAGGCGGACGGGTCGATCAAGCTCGCTGTGGGCCCGTTCGAGATGACCGGCACCTGGAAGTTCGCGAAGAGCGAAGACAAGAAAACCACAATCGACACGGAACTGAAGTTTGACGGGCTCGGCGGCAAGGGAGGCGACGAAACCCAGAAAATGTCGTTCACGATCGAGTTCAAGGACAAGGACACGATCGTGATGTCGCCGGTCGCGAAACCCGACCCGAAAGAGTTCAAGCGAAAGAAGTGAGCGGAATCCGCGCGCACCATGCGGCCGGCATCCCATCTGAAACGAAAAACGTCCCCGCCTCCAGTTTCGGTGTCAACTCGTCTGATATCCTGCCTGTTCCTCCCTCGCCTGGCCACTTCGAGTTTCTCCGCATGAGCCGGTTCACTTTGCTTGCCGTCGCGATCTTCGCCGTGAATCTGTCGGCCGCCGACTGGCCCCGGTTTCGCGGGGCCGATGGTCTCGGCGTCTCGACCGACACGACGGTGCCCGTCACGTTCGGGCCGAGCGATTACCTGTGGAAGACGCCAATCCCCGGGAAGGGAAACTCGTCGCCGATCGTCTCGAAGGGCAAGGTTTTTCTTCAGACCGCCTCGGAGGATGCCAGTCGTCGGCAACTCGTGTGCGTGAACGCGTCGACGGGCAAGATCGAATGGGCCAAGGACATGCCCGGCACCGTGGCCAAGACGCATGCGAAGAATTCGCTCGCTTCGTCGACGCCGACGGCGGATGGCGAACGCGTTTACACCGTCTTCTGGGACGGGAAGACGATTTCGCTATCGGCCTGGGACTACGCGGGCGAGCAACTTTGGTCGAAGAACCTCGGCCGATTCGTCAGTCAGCATGGGCCGGGCTTGTCGCCGATCGTGCTCGATGGCCGCGTGATCTTGAACATTGACCAGGACGAACTCGCGGAGGTCGTCGCTTTCGACGCCAAGAGTGGCGACGAAATCTGGAAGAAGAGCCGGACCGCGTACCGGGCCTGTTACACCACGCCGTTCGTTTGGGAGAAGGACGGCAAGCCGACGGTCGTGATCTCGAGCACCGCCGGCGTGACGGCCTACGACCCGAAGGACGGTGCGGTCGTTTGGAACTGGACGTGGGTCTGGAACACGAAGAACGCCAAGGGCGGGGCCGGCGGGCCGTTGCGGAACGTCGGCGGGCCGATCCTCCATGCCGGCCTGATCTACGCGATCGCGGGCGACGGGGCCGGCGACCGGCACATGGTCGCGCTCAAGGCCGATGGGTCCGGGGATGTCACGGACAAGGCGCTCGTCTGGGAAAAGAAAAAAGCGACCCCCTACGTGCCGATGGTTCTGGCCCGCGGCGACTACGTTTATTGGATTTCGGACAAGGAGAACAAGGCGGTTTGCGCCGAGGCGAAGACTGGCAAGGTGATGTGGGACGAACGGCTCGCGGGCTCCGGCGAAGTGACCGCCTGCCCCGTGATGATCGACCACAAGATCTATTCAATCACCGAATCGGGCCGAGTGTCCGTGTTCCCGGCCGACCCAGCCCAGTTCGAATTGCTGGGTGAGAGCGACTTGAAGGAAGGCGTATACGCCTCGCCGGCCGTGGCCGACGGGCGATTGTACATTCGCGGCACCAAGCACCTGTTCTGCGTCGGCAAGAAGTGAGCGACTCGATTCGTCTCGTCGTATCGAGCTCTTCCACGCCGCGCTCGTGAAAAAAGTGACTCCGACAAGTACAGAAATCAAGGCGGCGCACTCCGCGCCGAAGATTAGGTTGCCGGACTTGAAAAAAACCTTTTCGGGCTGGAAGTCGGCTATTCGAGCGACCCGGCCCGCTCACGGAACGAGTTCCATATTGGCCGCGACATCCCTCTCCCGTTGTCCCGCACGGCCCATCTTGTTACCATTCGTAGCGGTCGGCCCCCTAGGCTGACGGTGTTCGCATCCCACGGGCAGGCTGCCATGCGCCGAATTCTGGTTTCAATGTTCGTCTGTCTGCTCGCCACGTCGGCACGGGCTGCGGACGAGGCCGACGTGACCGCCCTTAAGGCGGCCGGCCTGCCGACCGATGGGCCGGGGTTGCTCGAATTCATCAAGCACCGTTCGCGCATCTCGATCCCGGCCGACGAACTCCAGCCGTTCATGAAGGCCCTCGCCTCGCCCGACCCGAAGATCGCCGATGCGGGCGCCGCTCAGTTGGTCATGCGCGGTTCACTGTCGATCCCGGCCCTGCGGGCGGTCGTCAACGACCTCGCCAACGCAAAGGCGGCCGAGCGAGCTCGCAAGGCGATGTCTCTCATCGACGGCCGGGCCGGGGCCGATCTCGCGACGGCGGCCGTCCGCTTGCTCGCCATGCGGAACTACGGTGGCACCGTCGAAACCTTGCTCGCGTACCTGCCGTATGCGGACGATGTGGCCGTCCTCGAAGCGGTCGCCACCACGATCGGCCAACTCGCGTACCCCGAGGGCAAAGCGCACGGGGCCTTGCTGGCCGCCATCGAAAGCGAAACCCCGATCCTCCGGGCCATCGCCGCCGAGGCCCTGACTCGAACCGATCACCCCGAGACGCGGCCGATCATCGCCAAGCGTCTCGCCGACCCGTCGCGCCCCGTTCGTCAACGGGCGGCGCTCGCGCTCGCTCGGGTCGAAGATGTAAGCACCGTGCCCGTCCTCGTCGAATTGATGGGCGAACTTTCCAAAGCGGAACGAACCCCGGTCGAAGAAATGCTTCGCGGTTTGGCGGGCGAGACGATTCCAAAAAACCTGCCGACCGGCGACGACGAAAAGGATCGCAAGGCCCTTCGCGATGCCTGGGCCGGCTGGTGGCGCAAGGTCGATGGGCCGGGCTTGGTCGACGAGTTCCGTGGCCGCACCTTGGCACCGGCCGAGCAAGATCGCGTCGCCGAACTCGTGACGAAGCTCGGCGACCGCGACTATCGCCTTCGCGAGCGGGCCACGAACGACCTCGTTCACATGGGCGGCAAGACGCTCAGCGCCGTTCGGGCGGCCCTGCGCGATCCGGACGGCGAACGGGCCAAGCGGGCCGAAGACATCATCAATCGGATCAACCAGAGCGCGGCCAAGCGCGTCCCGATCGGCACGGCCCGCCTCATCGCTCTGCGTCGGCCCGAACTCGCCACGGAGGCGATGCTCGCCTATTTGCCGTTCGCGGACGAAGACGATGCGATGATCGCCGAGGTGCGCTCATCGCTCACGACGCTCGCGCTCGATCCGTCGGGCAAGCCGGACGCCGCGTTGCTCAAGGCGCTCGGCGACAAGGAAGCGATTCGCCGGGCCGTCGCGGCCGAGGCGCTGTGCCGTGGCGGCGGGTTCGCGGTCCGCGGCGACGTGAAGAAACTCTTGAAGGACACCGACGTTGGCGTTCGCCAGACCGCCGCGGCCGCGCTCACGATCGCCGGCGAACGCGAGGCGATCCCGGTCCTCATTGAACTCGTCGGCGAAGTGAACGGCCCGCAATCTTGGTCCGCGCAAGATCTGTTGCATCAACTCGCCGGCGACAAGGCACCCGTTCCGCCAACGACCGACAAGCCCGAGGACCGCAAGAAGTATCGCGACGCCTGGGCCGAATGGTGGAAGGCGAACGATCGCTCGGTCGACCTCGTCAAGCTCACGACGAACCCCGGATACCTGGGATATACACTGCTCGTCGAAGTCGGGGCCAACAACGCGGGCCGTGTTTCCGAAGTGACTCGCGAAGGGAAGATCCGCTGGCAGGTTGGCAACTTGCGCTACCCGGTCGATGCAGTCGTCGTGCCGGGCGAACGCGTTTTGATTACCGAATGGGACGGCAACCGCGTGGCCGAGTGGGACTTCAAGGGCAACCAGATCTGGAAGCGCGAAGGCTTCAATGGCCGAGCGACCAACGCCCAGCGGTTGCCCGGCGGGAACACGTTCATCTGCACGACGAGCGAAGTCCTCGAAGTCGATCGCGGCGGCAAGGTCGTGTTTCAGTTCACCATCAACCAGGGCGTGACGGCCGGCTACCGCTCGATCAACGGCGAGATCATCGTACTTCGGAACGACAGCCAGGTCGCTCGATACGACGTGAACGGCAAGGAAATCAAGACGTTCGCATCGAACCGCGACACCTCGTGGACGAGCGGCATCGATCTGACCCGGACCGGCAATATCCTCGTCACGCAACCGAGTCCCGGCTCGAAGGTGAGCGAGTACACGCCCGATGGCAAACTCGTCCGCGAATGGACCTCGCCGAACGTCACGACCGCGACCAAAGTGGCGAACGGCAACATCCTGGCCGCCAGCCACAACGACAAACGCGTCGTCGAGTACGATCCGACCGGCAAGAAGGTGTGGGAATTCGGCGGCGGCAGCCACGAGTTCCACATCTTCCGGGCCAAGCGACGATAACTCGTTGGTCACCGCGACCCCGGCCTCACTTGCCTGATACAGACCCGCGCGCCCTGGTCGGGAAAACCTATTGCGACCTTGCTGGTCGAGTCATCAAGACGATCGAAAACTATGTCGATGGAACGGTCGGCGACGACATCGAATGCACGTACAACGGCTTCGGCTAGCTGTTGACGCTCAAGACCCGCCACGCTCCACGTTCTTGGAGACACCATGCTTCGACCTCTCCTCGCCTGCGCGTTGCTCTGCGCCTCGGTCCACGCCGAGCCGTTGCCGAACACCAAGCCGTTGACCGAGACCGGTGACCTCGCGGCCAAGATGGTCGATGGCATTCACAAGTACCTCGACCGAGAACTCGCCGGCGCGGCCGCCAAGCGCGATGAAGTCTGGAAGGCCGACTTCGCGTCGCTCGACGCACTCGCGAAAGCGATTCCCGCCAAGCGCGAACGGCTGAAGAAATTGCTCGGCGTCGTCGATCAACGCGAGAAGCCGAACCTGGAGTACGTTGGCGGGCCGGGTCATCCCGCCTTGATCGCCGAGATTGACGGCTGCAAGATTCACGCGGTGCGCTGGGCCGTCCTGCCGGGCGTCGATGCCGAGGGGTTGCTGATCGACCCGAAGGACGAAGCGAAGGCGAACGTGATCGCGATCGGACATTGCGATCAGGACCCGGAAGTGTTGGCCGGATTGAAGGCGGGGGACGATTTCGGTTTGCGCCTGGCCCGGAATGGTTGCCGGGTGTTGATCCCAACATTGATCAGCCGGAACGATGAACTCTCCGCCAGTACGAAATTGAATCGCAAGACGAACTTGCCGCATCGCGAGTTCATTCAGCGCATGGCGTATGAGATGGGCCGCACCATGAGCGGCTACGAAGTGCAAAAGGTTCTGGCGGGCGTCGATTGGTTCCGCGCCGGCGACACGAAACCAATTGGTGCGATCGGCTACGGCGATGGCGGCATGTTGGCGTTGTACGCTGGGGCGATTGATGAACGAATCGCGGCCACGCAGGTGTCCGCCTATTTCGATACTCGCGAGCGAGTATTCGAGGAGCCGATTGATCGCAATGTTTGGGGGCGATTGCTCGAGTTTGGCGACGCTGAAGTGGCGGCAATGATTCATCCACGAAAGTTTGCCTCTCATTCGGGGACTGAATCTCCTGTCTGGGCCGGGCCAGTCAAACACAAAGATCGAGGCGATCATGCCGCGCCAGGAGCCTTAAAGGCAAAGCTCGTTGATCCGGCCGCTGAATCGCTTCGCCACATACAAGTAGTCGGGCCAAGACTTCGAGAGGAAAACGGTATGTCGGTCAAGAAGGAACTTTCGAAGGAATCCGCTTTCTTGCAAGATCTAGGAATTAGCGACTCGGCGATTTCGCTCCACACTATTCCGAAGGCCACCCTGCCCGACGCTACTGCCCGCCACAAACGCCAATTCGACCAACTCGTTGCCTTCACGCAGAAACTCTGGCGCGATTCGGATGCGACACGCAAGGCCTATTGGGCGAAGGCCGACGCGAAATCGCCGGAGGCGTGGGACAAGTCGTGCGAGGCGTACCGCGATTACTTCCATTCGGAAGTGATTGGCAAACTCCCTGAGCCGACGATCGACATCAATCCACGCACGCGGCCCATGTATGACGAGCCGAAATGGACCGGACACGAAGTCATGCTCGATGTCTATCCGGACGTGTTTGCCTATGGAATTGTGTTATTGCCGAAGGGAATGAAGCCCGACGAGAAGAGGCCGGTCGTCGTGTGTCAGCACGGGCTCGAAGGTCGGCCGACCGACACGACGAACCCCAAGGAACGAACGAAATATTACAACTCGTTCGCGGCCCAACTCGCGGACCTGGGGTACATCGTTTACGCGCCGCAGAACCCGTACATCGGCCAGACGCACTTCCGCCAGATTCAACGCAAGGCCCAGCCGCTCAAGCTCGCGTTGTTCAGCTTCATCGTTCGGCAACATCAACGCACGATCGACTGGCTGCAATCGCTTCCCAACGTCGACCCGAAGCGAATCGCGTTTTACGGACTCAGTTACGGCGGCAAGACGGCCATGCGCGTGCCGGCCATCGAGAAGCGCTATTGCCTTTCGATTTGCTCGGCCGACTTCAATGAATGGGTTGGCAAAAATGTGTCGGTCGATTTCCACGGCAGTTATATGTGGACGCCGGAATATGACATGTACGAATATGACCTCGGCCAAACCTTCAATTATGCGGAGATGGCGTTTCTGATCGCCCCCCGTCCATTCATGGTCGAACGCGGCCACGACGACGGGGTCGGCATTGATGAAAT
>JANLUE010001029.1:0-2260 GCA_031363325.1 Gemmataceae bacterium | reverse complement strand
CGCGGTCGAGCCGATGGTCAACATGAACAAATCGGAAGTCCGCGTCCTCGAAGATCAGTGGACGGTCGTGACCCTGGATGGTCTGCCGAGCGTGCACGTCGAACACACGCTGGCCGTCACTTCGCACGGCGTCGTCGTGATCACGGCCGACGAAGACGACCCGCGGGGAAACCTGGTCGGTGCGTCGGCGTAAACCGAACTCCGCTTCTGCCGGGAACCGGCGTAGTGCGCGACCATCGCCGCCCAGTTCAAAGCTCCACCTCTTCCGCCCCAATCTCTTAGAGCGCCCTTCGGGTCGGTGTAGCGGCCAGATTCTGGCCGCCGCACCGATCTCCGCACTCGTCCAACGGCCAACGCCCAACGCCCAACGCCTTCACGTCAACGCATCAAGACACGTTGATCTTCGTCCCACCGCCAACGCCCTCGGTCCTCTCGCCAGGGGTTTTGGTTTGGGCTGCTCGACGCCCTCAACCGTGCAGGAAACGCTTCAAGTCGAAGGCCTGCTGCTTCCGCCACACGTGATACACCGATCGGCCGATCTTCGCCTCCAACACCGCCAGCGTTTTCCGCTTGCCGCGCTTCGCCTCCTGCCGTTGGCACCACGAGCGCACCGCCGGGCAACACCGCTTCATCAGGCACGCCGCCTCGCTGAACGCCCACTTCAAGTGGGCGTTGCCGACCTTCCGCGGGCCCGAGCCCTTCACCTTGCCCGCGCTCGAATGCTCGCAGCGCACCAGTCGCGCGTACGACAGAAAGTTCCCCACCGCCGGGAAGCGGGTGATCTGGTCGATCTCGTACAGCAACGTCAGGCCGAGGATCGGCCCGATGCCCGGGATCGTCTTCAGAATCGCGAACGTCGCCGCGTCGTCCACCTGGGCCGTCGTGACGAGGTGGTCTTCGATCGCGTCGATCTGCGCGTCGTAGCTCGCGCTCAGCGCCAGGTCGCTTTGAATCATCAGTCGCGTGCTGGGGTCGGCGAACCGATCGGCGATCGTCGCGTTGCGGTTGCCGCGGTACGACAGCCGCTTCGGGAACGGCGGCAAGTTGAATTGCGTGTTCGTGTTGACGATGTGCGTGAGCAGTTGGGCGCGCTGCCGTGCAGGTCCACGCCGCCGTAATATTGATGGGGTTGACCGTAGTTCACGACTCATGTCCTCGTCGGTGACGGGCCGTCCTGATCCCGCATCGTGGTTGCCTTGCTCCGGCAAGGCTGAAACTACCACGTGAGGCCGGGAGCGATCCCGCGACCTCGTTCTACTTGGTGACAGGCTCCGGCCCGTCACCGCGGGGACATGAGTAGTATCCGCCGGCTAATGGCTGAAACGCCTCCGGCGTAAAAACCGGTCCGACCGGGCTCGCGTGCTGAGGTCGGTGCGGCGGCCAGAATCTGGCCGGTACACCGACCCAAAGGGCGATCTAAGGTCGTTACTCGCCATACACTTGACCGAGACGGCGCTCGACTCGGAACCCGCACCGATCGGCCCGCTATGGAAGCCAACGCATGTCCCCCACTCGCCGAGACGCGTTAACTGTCGGGACGGCCGCGACGCTTGCCGGACTCGCGTTCGCCGACGCACCGAGGAAACCCATCGTGAATGGCCGCGTCAAACAGTCGGTCTGTTCCTGGTGTTTCATGTCGGCCGGCGAGAAGTGGTCGCTCGAGCGGCTCTGCGAGATCACCAAGGAGTTCGGCGTCACGTCGATCGAACTCGTGACTCCCGAGAGTTTTCCGACGCTCAAGAAGCACGGCCTCACCTGCGCCATCTCGTCGAACACCATGCCGGGCTCGTTCAAGACCGGCTTCAACAACCCGAAATATCACGACGAACTGCACGAGCGCTTGACGAAGGGCATCGACGAGTGTGCCGACTTCGGTTGCAAGAGCCTGATCGCGTTCACGGGCTACAAGTACGTCGAGCCGAACGACCCGAAGAGTGGCGTGATCCCGCCCGACGAGGGGGCGGCCAACTGCGTGAAGGCCCTGAAGCGACTCATGCCCCACGCCGAGAAGAAAGGCGTGACCGTCTGCCTCGAACATTTGAACACGCGCGACGACAGTCATCCGATGAAAGGCCATCCAGGTTATGCCGGCGACGATCTGGACTACGTGGCGAAGATCATCCGGGCCGTCGGTTCGCCGCGAATGAAACTGTTGTTCGACGTCTATCACGTCCAGATCATGCATGGCGACGTGATCCGGCGACTCGAGCAATGCAAGGATATCCTGGGCCACATTCATACGGCCGGCAGCCCCGGCCGC
>JANLUE010000992.1:0-1055 GCA_031363325.1 Gemmataceae bacterium | reverse complement strand
CTTCGGGGATCGTCGCGGGGCTCGTCGCGGTCACGCCCGCTTCGGGCTTCGTCTACCCCTGGGGTGGAGCGTTGATTGGGATCGCGGCTGGCGTCGTTTGCTACTTCGCGGTCCAGGTGAAGACGATGCTCGGATACGACGACTCGCTCGACGCGTTCGGCGTTCACGGCATCGGTGGGTTCCTCGGGGCCGTTCTAACGGGAGTGTTCTGCTACGGGGCGATTCAAGCCGCGAGCAAGGACGGCTACTTCGCCCACTCGAAGCTCGCCGGCCAGATTCCGGCTCTCCAGGCCGAGTCGTCCGATCTCAAGAAACAGATCGAAGAGATCAAGAAAGACGACGCGAAACTGAAGAAGGAAATGGACGACGCGGCCGCCAAGGCCGACGCCGAGAAGGACGAGAAGAAAAAGAAGGCCCTTCAAAAGGACGCCGACTCGGCCAAGGCGGCCTACGAGGAAATCGCGAAGAAGGTCGAGCGTCGCGAAGCTCGAATCAAAGTGATCGGTGCGAGCGAATCGGAAGAGGGAAGCGAACTGAAGAAGATCGCCGACAAGATCGCGGGCTACAAGGACGCCGAGAAGGGGCCGATGACCCAGGTCATCATCCAGCTCAAGGCGTCGCTGTTCTCGGCCGTCCTGGCGTTCGTGATCAGTCTGGTTCTCTGCATTGGAGTCCACGTGATCACCGGCGGCAACTTCCGCACGTCGGCCGCCGACGAGAACGAAGGCCTGGACTACACGGAGCACGGCGAGACCGGGTTCGACTTCGGTGGAGTCGATACGACCGCCATCACATCGGAACCGAAGGCCGCCAAGGTTCCCCCGGGCGGCAAACGATTCGAGGTCATCGTCGAGGGGATCGAGAACGGCGAGTTGATGAAGGCCTGGTCGCAACTCTGTCAACCGAGCGACATCGCCCCGGACCCGGACTTCAAGGCGGTTTATCCCTTCGTGACCACGGTCCAGGGGAATCGATTCCGCCTCCGTGGCGGCGACCCCAAGCTGCTGTCCTCCCACATCCAGAAGTTGTTCACGAAGAAGCTCGGCAAGGCGCTC
>JANLUE010000957.1:0-11445 GCA_031363325.1 Gemmataceae bacterium | reverse complement strand
CGCGTTGATCGAGCAACATTCGCTCGGCTTCCACCTGCTTACGGGCGGTATTGTCGGTGCCAATGAGCAGGTAGCCGATGATTCCGCCCAGGGCGTCGCGCAGTGCCGTGACCGACACGATGGCTGGAAAGCGACTGCCGTCCTTGCGGATGTAGGTCAACTCGTAGATATCCTCGATCCCGCGCGAAGCCTTGAATACTAATGCCTCGAAGCCCGGCGTAATCGGAGTTCCGAGTTCGGCACTCAAGGCTTTGGCGCGCGCGATCACTTCCTGCGGGTCGGAAATGTCGGCCGGGGTATTTTTGTTCATCACATCCGCAGCCGCGTATCCCAGCATGCGCTCGGCACCGACGTTAAAGATTTGTATGACGCCCTTCTCGTCGGTGGCGATGCTCGAGAAGTTGGCGCTATTGAAGATCGCGCTTTGCAACGCCCCCGCTTCGAGCAGCGCTTCTTCCGCCCGCTTGCGCGCCGTCACGTCTTCCATGGCCAGAACCAGCAACTCGCCGTGCCGGCCGGCCTGGAGCTTGCGGGCGTTGAGCAGCATCACTCGGCGGCCGATCACCGGGAAGGTGTGTTCGAGTTCAAAATCGTTGAAGACGGAACTCTTGGGGACGATGTCTTCGAGCAGTCGCCGCAGGTCGGGGATGTCCCATTGGCCGTTGCCCAACTCGTAGATCAGACGGTTCTCGGTTTCTTCGGACGAGACGTGAAAGGTCTGATAGAACGCGCGGTTGGCGGACTGCACGCGCAAGGTAGTGTCGAGGATCAACAGCGGCTCGCGCACCGTGTCGACGATGTTCATGGCGTAGTTCTGAATATCTTCGACGAGCGGCTCGGGTTTCATCCGAAACAGTCTCCAGTTCGTTTCTCGGCCTCAGCCGAATCGGGCGAATCACGGCCGTCAGGAGGGAGATTTGGTGCAAAATGCTTGCGACGACAACGAAACCAAAAGTGTGAGGATTGACGCACACTCCAAAAGTCGCTTCTCACAACTTTGAACCCTTCAATCGCCGGAGATTGTCGGGGCGACTTCGACTTCAAGCGACTTTTGGCGGGCGCTTCAGGATTATTTACACGACGGTTACATATTAGTATCGCGCATTTCCGCCTCCGCCGCCGATCGCAAAAGTATCAATGCGGTGCGCTCCGCGCGGTGCGGCGTCACGGTCCTCGGGACGCTCTTTCGCGGAGCACGCCGCATCGATTCCGGTTGAACTCAAGCCGCCACACGGCCGGTTCGGCTATGGGAAAGCAATCGCTCGCCACTTCTTCCACCGATTCATTATCCCCGTGGCGTCGCCGCCTGCAAGCGCGTTTTCGCCGACGCCCGACCTCCGTTTCGCTCGTCAATGCTTGCTTTTCAGAAGCATATT
This sequence comes from Gemmataceae bacterium, assembly GCA_031363325.1. Classification (GTDB taxonomy): domain Bacteria; phylum Planctomycetota; class Planctomycetia; order Gemmatales; family Gemmataceae; genus SIAJ01. The sequence goes on along the minus strand of JANLUE010000957.1, from coordinate 10,069 downwards.
GCGAACGAAATTGTTGACGAGAAGGGCGATGGGGCCTGCCACGCCAATAGCCACTGCATTGTTGCCCGTTGTGAGCCAAATGACCCACCCTATACCGGCTCCTGCGCTCGCGCCTAAAAGAGCCGCGATAGCAGCAGAGCGTGTCGACCGTTTGTCGTTTGGTTGTTGTTCCATGCCGTTTATCCTTTCGATGTATGAAGCCGCCGAACGCGAAAGAATCTATCCGGTGTACTCCTCGTGGTGAGATTTCGCGGTCGTCGGGACGCCCCTTCGCGGAGCCGCAGAGATTCCGGTTGAGCGAAATCGTCACCAGGCGGGTTCGGCGATGGGGAAGCAATCGCTTGCCCCTTCGTCTCACCGCCTCATAGTCCTGCTTCCGCCAGTGTTTGCAAGCGAGTTTTCGCCGACGAACAACACCGCCGCCCGGGTGTTGGCCGGCGATTTGGTCGCTCGGACCCGCGGCACCGTCGTCGACCGCGCGCACTTGGCGCGCGACAACATTGCTTGAACCATCCCGACGCCGCGCTGAGAAGGTCGGCCCGACTTGGACAGGCTTGAATCAACAAATAGACTTTCGTCGTTAGGAACGACGTAGCCGGGCACTTTATTTATTGTTCAAGTCGGACGGGTTCGGCACCTGGTTCGGCGTCCGGCTTGTCGCCATACAAGGCGATGCGACCGCACCCCGCGCACAGGTACGCCTGCACCACCCCGGCGGTCGGGTACTGGCCCGTCCAGAAGCTCACTCGGTCGTCCGGCATGCGGTACTCGAGCAACCCGGCCACCGCCCTCCGGGCCAGACCACCCGGCTGCCGGTCCATGATAACAACGGGGGACATCGCCCCCCGGCATTCCACGCACGTTCGCATTTCGGCTGCCATTTGGCACCCCGGTGATTACTTGAAGGATCCACGATCTGCCGCCGTATAGCCAGTTGATCGGCCGCCCTCGCCCGAGAGACGTTATACTCGCAAACTGATATGTGGGGGCGGTCAGGTGCAACGTCGAGTTCGGCGACGCTTACTTGCCCCACGACCCGCGACAGACCAGCCGATCCCCGACCAGTTCGACGGACACGAACCGGTCCCGCCCGGCGGCGTCGTTGAACCGAATGGACCCGCGGTTCGGGTTCACGGAATTGCGCGACAAGAACTCGTCCCGTCGGCCGTCCGGTGCGATCGTCCAGCCCGTCCCGAGCCAGTGTTTCCTGCGCGGCGTCCAGGGCCGCCGACTCGGTAAGGAACGCCATTAATTCGGGCAAGGGGAACTGATGGGTCGTGCCGACGATCCAGCGCTGGTAGGCCTGCGGTTCGGCGATTTCGGCGGTGCGTTGATCGTCACGGTTTACAACGATGGCAAAATCGTCGGTTTCGAAGTCGCTTCACGAAGCAACTCGAGTCGATTCTTGGACATGACCAGCTCCTTGATGGGGTGGGCAATGGGCGTGGGCGACAGCGACCCTTGAAGTGAACAAAAGATCATGCTACTGAACTATCCGCTACGATTTGGGCGACGTCAAATCGGAATTTGGAATTTTTTTGCTAAACCCAGGTCACGTGGAGAACCGGAGTTTTTGTGGCGTCCCCGGGTTCTTGCGAACGCAGGGGCACCGCAACGGATTTCCGCTTGGTGAGTCGAGAAAACACCGGTTCTCTAGGTGATTTGGTGGCCCGAATTTTCCCGCCGGTGAGCAGAATCGATACGACCGGCGTTTTCCATCTCGCGGGCACCGGCAAGGCTTCTCCAAATTGCGATGTGCCTTCGATCGCCCAGGGGCGACAACCGGGACAGGTCGTTCCTCGTCTCATATAGTTGTTCAACTCGCCAGAACCGGAGGAACCGGTCGCGTGTTTGAACTGATGGACTGGGCGCTCGGCGTGTGGGCCGTTTTGGTCGCGATCCCGCTGGCCGTACTGGGTACGGAGGCATTCGCGTCGCTTCTGCCGGTTCGGCGTGACCGAACGGCGAACCATCGGCCGACGTGCGCCATCCTGATGCCGGCTCACGATGAAGAGGTGGGAATCGCTCGGGCGATTCGCGGCGTCTTCGAACAAACGAGCCCCGGCGATCGGCTTTTGGTTGTGGCCGACAACTGCGGCGACCGGACGGCCGAAGTGGCTCGGAACGCGGGGGCCGAAGTCCTTGAGAGAACCGACCCGGAGCGCCGGGGCAAAGGCTACGCCCTCGACTTCGGTCTGCGACACCTGGGCGCGAACCCGCCCGAAGTCGTGGCCGTGGTCGACGCGGATTGCGACCTGGGGCCGGGGGCCCTCGATGCGATCGTTCGCCAGGTTGGTGCGACGAATCGGCCAGCTCAGGGTGTGTACCTGATCGGCACCGGCCGCGAGGCGGACCCGAAGCAACGGCTGTCGGCCTTCGCGGTGCTCGTCAAGAACAAGGTTCGGCCGCTCGGGCTGCATCGACTTGGGTTGCCGTGTTTGCTGACCGGGACGGGGATGGCGTTCCCGTGGGAGGCCATTCCGAAGGTCGAAGTTGGCAGCGGGAACATCGTGGAGGACATGAAGCTCGGCGTCGACCTGGCCCTGGCCGGATACGAGCCCAGACTTTGTCCCGAGGCGGAGCTCTCGAGCGCGGCGGCCCCCTCGACCCAGGGGACGGCCAAACAGCGGACGCGTTGGGAACACGGGCACGTTCAGACGCTCGTGACTCAATCGCCCCGGCTGATCGGGCGGGGGGTGTTCGGGCTTCGACCGAAGCTCGTGGGGCTTGGCCTGGAACTCGCAGTCCCGCCACTTTCGCTGCTGCTCGTTCTTTGGGCAGTTGGCGCGATCAGCTGGGGCGCATGGTCGCAGTTGGCGGGCGGATCGAGTTTCCCTGGATTGATTTTTGTGGTTGCGATCGGGTATGCGCTGACCGGCCTGCTCGGTGCCTGGGTGAAGTTTGGGAGAAAGACGCTTCCGTTCCTTACCCTACTCGGCACGCCGGTTTACATTGCGTGGAAGCTGCCCATTTACTTGAAGTTGGTGAAGGGTCGGGAAAAAAGCTGGGTCCGAACGGACCGCGCGAACCGGTAGGAGAAATTCTCGGTATGTTGGTTGCTCTTGTTTTTCCGGATGTTTCGGTGCTATATTAAGCCCCGCACGAATGCGATGCTTTCAATCCCACCGCTCTCCGGGGATTGGAGAGGATGCCCGTTCAGGACGTCCTAAAACTGAACCCACGAGTCAAGGATGCAGTCGGTCTTAACCCCCTCGGTCCACAGTCGTCCATCGAGCCCGGTCGTTGCCCTACTTCCGGTCTACCTCCGTTCGACGGTCGGGCCCTCGGCCGCTTACTTAACCGCGAAACGATTACTGGACGTAATCGTTTCGTTGACGATGCTGACCGTCCTATCGCCCCTGTTTCTGATCGTCGCCCTCACCGTGAAGTTGACGGACGGCGGCCCGGTCTTCTTCAAACAGAAGCGGGTCGGGCTGAACGGCCGCAAGTTCCATTTCGTCAAGTTCCGGTCGATGGTCGTCGATGCCGAGGCCCGCAAGGCCGACTTGCTCAAAATGAACAAGCACGGCAATTCGATCACGTTCAAGATGTGCCGCGACCCCCGGGTGACCTGGGTCGGGCGCATCCTGCGGAAGACGAGCATCGACGAGATGCCGCAACTCTGGAACGTGTTCGTCGGCGAGATGACCCTGGTCGGCCCGCGCCCGGCCGTGGTCCCCGAAGTGTTGCGCTACACGGCCCGCGAACGTCGACGCCTCGCGGTCACGCCCGGCCTCACGTGCATCTGGCAAGTCAGCGGTCGAGCCGACCTGGACTTCCAACAACAGGTTGAACTCGACGTTCGGTACATCCGCGAACGCTCGCTGTGGCTCGATTTGAAGTTGCTCGTCTTGACGATCCCGGCCGTTCTGTCGGGCAAGGGTGCCTATTGAAGTCTGGGAGCCGAGCGCGCCAGCGACGCGCTCGGCTCCCGGTCAATCGGCCACGTTCTCATTCCGCGCGCGCGGACAAGTTCGGTCGCATCGCCTTTATCACTTCTTGGCCGGCTTCTTCTCGTCGTCCGTCAACGGCCGCACTTTGATATTCCTGACCGCACCGATCGTGTCCCACGTGGCGACGCCGAAGGGGTGGCAGGCTTCGCATTCAATGCGCGTCGTGATCTTGCGGCCTTTGCGTTCGACGTCGGCCACTTTCTCGTCGCCGATCCAACATTCGATCTTCGGGTCGCTCACGCGGACGCGGATCGTGTACCAGGTATCGTCCTTGAATTCCTTCGAGCCGGTCGTCTCGTTTTCCGACGCGTCCGCTCCGTTCAGGCTCGACAGCCCGGTCAATTGGCCGCCCCAGCCGCCAACCACGAGCGAACAGTGCGAGTCGCCCACGGGGAACGTCGTGGTCGCAAAGAAATCGCGGCCGTCCACTCGCTTCGCTTCGACGACCACCTCGTAGTTCGTCTTCGGAAAGTCCTTGCCGTCGAACGTGATCCCGGACATTTTCTTGCCCTTCTCGATTACGATCGCCCCGTCCTTGACGTGAATCTTGCCGTTGAATTCGTCGAACGACGCTTTCCAGCCGATCAGCGACTTGCCATCGAAGAGCGGCTTCCAGGGGTCCTTCTTGTCCTCGGCCCGCACGGAACCGGCAACGAGGGCGAGTACGCCGAGAAGTCGAAGAATCATTGGCATGCTCCAGGGAGTTACCATTATCGTATTCAACGGGCCGATTCGACTCGAGAGCCAATTGTGCAGTGTGGCAAAACGATCGATTGGGGAGCCCGAGCAATCTGATAGAATGCAGGGCGAGTTGTAGGCCCATGTGCGAGACAAAGATGACACCAGAAAATTTTGAACAAACTCTCAGTACGTTTCAACAGCGTTTGCCCTATCAGCCGTTCACGGTTGTGCTGATCAGCGGCAAGCAATTCGAGGTCGATCATCCGGGCGCGTTGGTGCACCGCGAAGGCGTGGCGATCTTCGTCGGTCCCGGCGGCGTGCCGATCGTGTTCGACCACGAGGGGGTCGAACATTTCGTCGGTGACTTGGCTGAAAGATCGAGTTCTTGAGCAATCAATCAATCGGATACATCGGCCGCGGCACATTTCGATACGTGAACCGCGTCGGGTTGACGGCCGTCACGCCGGGGGTGTCGACTTCGATTGTCTCGGCCGCGATCGGCGCGTAGGCCGCCTTGTAGGCGACGGCGGCCTTGACCACGATCATGCGAGCCTTCGCCGGGTCGATGCCGAGGCTCGTGAGTTGGCCGAGGCTGAACGGCGGCGTTTGGAGCGAGTTCAGGACGAGCGTCGTGCCGCCCTCGCCCTCGAGTCTGAGCACGGCCGTCGGGCCCTGATCGTTGTGGCGTCGGCCGCCGTGCCGGGCTTCGGTCTCAATCCAGGTGCCGTCGAACAACCCGGTCACTTCGCCGGCAACCTCGATCGGGTCACCGTGCATCCGATCGACCGCGCCGCCCACGTGGCCGGCGAATCGGCCACCGACGCCGAGCTTCCGACACACTTCGACTGCGGCCGGTGCGAACAGCGTGACAATCGCCCCGGTCGCTCGCTGCCGCAATATTTCCGCGAGCAACACGGTCCCATCACCAGCCGAACCGCCACCAATGTTCTCGCCGAGATCGACGAGCACGACCGGCCCACGCGTGGCGGCGTTCGCCCGGCGAACGGCTTCCTCGACCGAGGCGCACGGCACCGCGAGTTCCCGGCGCACGGACCACATGCGGTCGGCCAATTCCTCGGCGGCGTCGCGGGCCAATTCGCGCGAACCGTCGGCCACGATCAGGACGCTCGGCCCCATGGCCGGCACGTCGGCGTAATAGAACCCGCCCATCACACTCGTCGACAGCAGGCCCGGTCGACGCTCGACTTCGCGGGCGAGCGCCATGAGCCCCTTCATCGGCTCGCGGTCGGTGGCTTGGCCCAGGATGTTGGCGATCATCGGCCGTTTGGCGACGTGGCAAACGGGCTGGATTTCCCGGCGAATCGCCCGCGTGAGTAATTCGGCCGTGAGCAGCCCGCGTGGCCGTTGATCGATGTGCGGGTACGTCTGATAGCCGACGAGGACGTTGGCATGGTCGGCCAGCTCGGCCGGGCAGTTGGCGTGAAAGTCGAGCGACACGCCGATTGGCAGGTCGGGCCCAAGTGCGGCCCGCAGTCGTCGCAACACCTCGGCGTCGGCGTCGGGGTATTTGTCCGTGACCATCGCGCCATGGAGGGCGAGCAACAACCCATCGACATGCGTCGACTTGATGTCGGCAATGAGTCGATCGGTCACCTCGTCGAGAACGGCATCTTCCACCGGCCCGGATGGCGTGGCCCAGGCCATCACGGTCGGCACCAAATCGTAGTTGAAGCGATTCGCCCCTTCGATGAACCCGCCAAACTCGTGATGGGCGTCCTTCCAGACGGGCAGAATGTCGGCCCCGAACGCGAACGACCCCTGCTCGAACCGCCGTCGATCCGCTCGCGTCGTGGCGAACGTGTTCGATTCGTGCATGATCCCGCCGACGGCGATGCGCATCGTCTTACCCTCACGAGCGGCATTGAGACATTTCAACAGGCCACTTCGATTGCCCGGCTGATTTCGTTTTTGATACTCCTTTGAGGTCTTGGTGTCCTCGGCGGTGAATGATCGGCGCGGGAAGTACGCGCTCGGCTCGATTCCTCGCTGGCGCGTCGGGTTGTTGAAAAGTCGAACTCCCGGTTGGCGCGTAGAATTCCGCCATGCCATCCCTCCGGCCCGCCGTACTCGTCTGCGACGACGAACCGCTGATCCGCGACACGCTCGCCGAGTTTCTGGCGCAGGAAGGGTTCGCGGTCGAAGCGGTCGGGAGCGGCGAAGAGGCGGTTCGCCGGGCGGCGGCTCGCTTCTTCGACATCGTACTCTGCGATGTCAATCTGCCGGGCATCGATGGCGTCGAGACGCTGCACCGCGTGCTGACCGCGAGCCCCGAGTCGTTCGTGTTGCTTATCACGGCCTACGGCACGGTCGAGAGTGCCGTCGAGGCATTCCAGCGCGGTGCTCAAGACTACTTGATGAAGCCGATCCTCCTCGAAGAAGTGTTGAACAAGATCCGTCGGCTCCTCAAGCTTCGCGAGCTGAGTCAAGAAAACCAGTGGCTCCGCCGCGAGTTGCATCGAACGGCCCCCGGCGAAGCGGTGATTGGACAGAGTTCGGCCATGGCCCGGCTGTACGAACTCGCTCGCAAGGTCGCCCCCACTCGCTCGACCGTGTTGATTCAAGGCGAGAGCGGCACCGGCAAGGAAGTGCTCGCGCGCTTCATCCACAAGCAATCGGGCGAGGAACGCTTCCTCGCCGTGAACTGTGCGGCCCTGCCGAATGAATGGCTCGAGACCGAATTGTTTGGCGCTCGGCCGGCCGTCCTGAGCGGGACCGTGTTCTTCGACGACGTGGCGGAACTCCCGCTCGCCACGCAGGCGACTTTGTTGCGGGCGATCGAGCAGAAGGAAGTTCGACCCACCGGCGCGAACGAGTCGGTCCGCGTCGAAGCCCGGATCATCGCCGCCACGGCCAAGCCCCTGGCCGCCGAAGTCGAGGCGGGCCGATTTCGCGAGGACCTGTTCTATCGAATGAACGTCGTCGCCCTGAAGATTCCACCGCTCCGCGATCGCCGCGAGGACATTCCGGAACTCGTCGAGTATCTGCTCGTTCGCAATGCTCAGACGTTGAACAAGCGCATCGCCGGCGTCAGTCACGAGGCGATGCAGGTGCTAATCGCCTGCCCCTGGAAGGGCAACGTCCGCGAACTCGACAACGCCCTGCAACGGGCCGTGATCCTGGGCGATGGCCCGCTCGTGACACCGGACGACTTGCCCCCGGACCTCGCCCCCATCGCCGACGACCCCGGTCTCATCGACGACCTGACGCTGGCCGTCAAGCGCTTTGAGAAGCGGCACCTCGAACGCATTCTGCGCCAGACAGCCGACAAGAAGGAAGCGTCGAAGCGCCTGGGGATCGGCCTGAGTTCGCTGTACCGCAAGATCGACGAACTCGGCGTGCCGCTGCCGGAGGGGCGCTAAACCAAACCGCCCTCGACGTACCTACTTCGCCTTGGTCGCAATCCCATACCGCGCCAGATCGATCGGGAACGACTGGGGGTTCTGCAATCGGGCCGGCTTGCCGGCGGCGGTCAGCAGGGCGGGCATGCGGCCACGCACGTAGGCGAACAATTCCGCCGGGTCGAGGATGCCGTCGTTCGACTTGTCCGCTTTCGCGAGCTGGTCGCTGAGCGCTTCCATGACGGCCTTCGTGAATAGTCCGTTGCCGACCGTTGGGTCCTCGAACGATTCTTCCTTCTGATCGCAGGCGGCCATAACGGTGGGACCGTGGCCGTCGGGCGTCAGATGGCGGATCACGTTCTCGGTCGCCGCTTCACCCGAGTGGCAGGCGTCGAGCAGGATCAACTTGCGGCCCTTGCACTCGGCGAGCTTGTCGAACAGGAGTTCCGCCGTCACGCCGGTGTCCTTGTACTTCGCGCGATCGTAGTTTGGGCCACAGAATACGAAGAACCGTTCATCCGAGCCCTTCGGTGCGTCCGGCTTCGGGATGAAGTCGCCGTGCCCGGCCAGGAACACGACCACGCGATCGTCCGGGGTCGCTTTCGCCACCAGTTCGTCGAGCGCCTTCAAGATCGCGTCGCGATCCGCGTCCTTGCCCAGTCGGACGACGAGGTCGTTCTTCGAGTAAAAGCGCGTCCGGCCTTCGTGGAGCTTCCAACTCGCCGTCAGGCTTTCGGCGTCCTTGGCGGCCGCCTTCAGGTCGCCGAAGCTGCGGCTACCGTCTTCGTTCTTCACCGAGCTGTTCGAGTAATCGTTGATCCCGACCATCAGGCCGAGAAGACGGGGCTTGTTCTCCGAGCGTTCGGCCATTACGACCGCGTCGGCCGTGCCGCGACCGCCGGCCGGCGTGAACGTGAGCACGGTCACGCGATTCTCGCCGACGCGGAAGGCATCGGCCGGGATCGTCACTTGTTGCTTGACCGGCTTGCCGCCCGCGTCCCAGGATTTCGCCCGGTGATCGTTCACCCAAACTTCGACGCGGCGCGGCAAGCGATCGAGGTTGCGGCCGAGGGCCGAGACTTCGATATCGACCGTGAGCCCGTCCGGGCCGACGGCCTTATCGCCGACCTTCAAGCTGATCGGCGGCGGTTCGTTGTTGCCGAACGTTGGCCGGGCCGGGTTCTTGTTGTTCAGATCCGAATAGGCCTCGGCGAAGTCGCGGCTCTGCATGAGTCGCAGAACCGTAATCTTGCGCTGGAGCAAGTTGCGGAACCGATCGGCCGGGTAGAACTCGGGTTCCTTGCCGCTGATCGTCAACGGGTCGTTGAGCTGCCAGCCGACGAGTCGGTCGCCGTTCGTCGAACAGTGATAATGTCCGGTCCGCCACATCCAGACGATCCATTCGTCCATGCGGTTGTTCTCGTCGAAGCCCGGGAAGAACTTCCAGAGCGGTCGACGGCGAATGGTCGAGGGGCTTTCGACGTGCGCCGCGACGCCCGCCCGCGTCCAGGCCAACATGTGTTCGACGCCGGGGATCGGATTGTTCAGAACGGTGATGGCATCGTTCGGCGTGCCCACGGGGCCGGCGAGTTCCTTCGTGTAGGGAGCCTTGAAATACGAGCCTGCCAGCCCGAACTGCGGCGGCCACGCGGCGCGTTGCGAAACCATCTTCAGCTTGTCCCCCTTGGTGAGGCCCATTTCCCAGGCCGGCCCGCCGAGGTCGACTTCCGTGGTCACCGCTTCGCCAGCGACAATCTCGATCTTCGCGCCGAACTCGCCGTTTGGATTGTCCGCCAGCGACCAGCCGGCGATCGTCTGATCGGTCCCCGACGTGACGGCCCAGGTCCCCGCCGCGTCGGTCGCGATCGAGGTCACGTCGCCGTTGTGGCCGGTCCCCAACATGGTTCGCTTCGGCGCCGACTTGGGGTCGAGTTCGAAGGTACTGAATCCGTAGTAGTGGCCGACGAGCACGCGCGTCGGCTTGCCTTTGCTGGCCGGGATGAAGCAGTAGCAACGCGGCTGTTCGTCGCGCTTCGTGTCGGTTGGCAGGTCGTATTTGACCGGGGCACCGGCCGG
>JANLUE010000942.1:0-1746 GCA_031363325.1 Gemmataceae bacterium | reverse complement strand
CGACCGACCGCTTCCAGTACGGCTACGACCGCGAGAGCAAGCCCCTCTGGCGCGACAACCTCGTCAATACTGCCTTTGGCGAACTGTACGCGTACGACAATCTGTCGCAAGAGACTTCCTTCTCGCGCGGCACCCTGAACGGCACGAAGACCGCTCTGACCGGGTCCGCGTCGCGCAGTCAAGCGTGGGATTTCGATGCCGTCGGGAACTTCGAGTCGCAGACGACCAACGGCACCGCGGTAACACGCGGCCACAACAAACAGAATCAGATCACAAGTGTTACGGGCTTCACGACGCCAACGTTTGATTCCGAAGGCAACCTCACAAAAGACCAGGCGGGCCAACTATACGAGTACGACGCTTGGGACCAGTTGATCCGCGTGAAGAACTCGGGCGGCACCACGATCGCGAGCTACACGTACGACGCGACCGGCCAGCGCATCTCGGAAACTCGCAGCGGCACGACGACCGATCTCTATTACTCCGAAGACTGGCAAGTCCTTGAGGAACGCGTCGGCTCGGCGGTGAAGGCCCAATACATCTGGAGCCCGGAATATGTTGATGCGTTGATCCTGCGCGACCGCGACACCGACGCGAACGGCACGTTGGACGAACGCCTCTGGGTACAGCAAGACGCGAATTACAACGTCGCCGCACTCCTGGATTCGTCCGGCAACGTCGTCGAACGCTATGTCTATGACACATTCGGAACCGTCACCGTTTACGACGCGAGTTGGAACGTCCGCGGCGGTGGCTCGTCCTACTCGTGGCTGTACTTGTGGCAGGGCCTGCGCCTCGACCCCGTGACCGGCCTCTACCACGCCCGCATGCGCGACGTGCACCCCGTCCTGGGCCGAACCCTGCAGCGCGACCCCCTGGGCTACGACGCGGGCGATGTGAACCTCTACCGCTGGGAAGGCAACCGCACGAGCGCGGTCACCGACCCGAGCGGGATGGCCTGGATCATGCCCGAGAACATCGCGGCCGGATTCAAAGATCCGTATGCCGCTGCCCGCGCGATGTTCGAGCGCATCTTCGGCGCGGCCCGCGACAGCGGAGACAATCCGTTAGGCAAGAGTGGCCGCGATTGGTTCAAGCGAACCAGCGACTTTTTCGCGGGCTGGGCAGACAGCTTGACGATGGGCGGGACGGCGTGGCTCCGAAAGCAAGGGGGATACGACGACGCGGTCGACAAGAACTCGGGTGCCTATCAAACGGGCGAGGCAGTCGGCGAAGTCCACGGCGCGGCGATCGACGCATTTAGTGGCGGGGCGGGTGCCGGCATTCGTCGTGGTGCTCGCGCGGCCGGCAAGGCCGCGAAGGGTGGGGCATCAGCCGGCCGCGGGGTTGGAGCCGGCGCGGGCCACGCGGCCGGTCGCGGGGCTGCGGGTGCGGGCCGAAACGCGGGCGCATGCACGGGCCGAGGCACGCGCGTCTGCTTCGTCATGGGCACGCCGATTCGCACTGTTGCCGGTTCACTGCCGATCGAGGAACTGCGGGCTGGTATGGAAGTGCTGTCGCGGGACGAATACAATCCCGATGCGGTCGTGTCGCTCAAGCAAGTGGAGGACGTGTTCATTCGGTGGGCGCCGACCATCGAAATTTGGTAACTTCTCAATACGGCCGCTGCGGTCGTTCGGCGCGTAGTGTCGCCTGGGTCGCTTTGTCGTGATGGTTTGGGTTTTCCGTCGGCTATATTTCTTCGGAGTTGGTCGCCTGGCGGCGGGCCAGCTCCGCTAACTCGGG
>JANLUE010000940.1:0-8076 GCA_031363325.1 Gemmataceae bacterium | reverse complement strand
GCAAGTTCGTGCAGCGGAACAAGGGGCAAGTGATCGCGGCCGGGTTGGTGCTGTTAACGCTGCTGGCGGGAATGGCCGGGACGACGCTTGGGCTGCTGGAAGCCCGTCGGCAAACCGAGATCGCTCGCCAGCAGGAGGGGCTGGCCCGCGGTGAGGCGGCGGCAAAAGAGTTGGCCCGCGCCGAAGAAGCAACGCAGCGGAAGCGGGCGGTCGAGTTCCGGGACAAAGCACTGGACGCTCTACGGGCGACCACGGGCACGGATGTGGAGCAATTGATCGGGGGCAAGAAGGAACTGGGGGCGAACGAAAAGGCGTACCTGGAGGCCATTGCCAAGCGCTGGCAAGCCTTCGCCGAGCAGGAGGGGACGGACGAACAGGCGCGGGCCATCCGCGCTGAGGGGCATAACCGGGTCGCCTATCTGTGGGGGAAGCTAGGCCGGCGCGAGGAAGCCCGGCCGGAGTACGAGCAGGCCGTGGCCCTCCAGGAGAAACTCGCCGCCGACTTCCCCACCGTGCCCGAGTATCGCCAGGATCTGGCCAAGAGCCACAACAACCTGGGGTCCCTACTTGACGATCTCGGCAAGCGGCCGGGGGCAGAGGAACAGTATCGCCAGGCCCTGTCGATCCAGGAGAAACTCGCCGCCGAGTTCCCCGCCGTGCCCGCGTATCGCCAGGAACTGGCCGTGAGCCACAACAACCTGGGGGCACTGCTCGATGATCTCGGCAAACGGTCGGAGGCGGAGGAACAGTTGCGCAAAGGCTTGGAGATCCTGGAGCAACTCGCCGCTAAATTCTCCACCGTGCCCGCGTATCGCCAGGAACTGGCCATGAGCCACAACAACCTGGGGGGGCTACTCAAAGATCTCGGCAAGCGGCCGGAAGCGGAAGAGCAATGTCGCAAGGCCTTATCGATACGGGAGAAACTCGCCGCCGACTACCGCGCCGTGCCCGAGTATCAAGTCGAACTCGGCAACAGTTTCGCCAATTTTGGTGCCTTGATCTTCGATGATGGCAAGCCGGCCGAAAGCCTGGAATGGTTCGACAAGGCGATCCGAATCCTGAAGCCCGTCCACGAGAATGAGCCTCGCGACGTGCTGGCCAAGCAGTTCTTGCGGAATAGCCACTGGAACCGTGCCCTGGCTTTCGACCGGCTGCAGAAGTTCGCCGAGTCGGTCAAGGACTGGGACCGGGCCGTCGAACTCAGCCCGCCGACCGAGCAAGCGGGACCTCGCGCTCGCCGTGCGACATCGCGACTTCAGGCCGGCCAAGTCGCCGAGGCGGTGGCCGAGGTTGCCGAGTTGACGAAGACGTCGAAGTGGGATGCCGTCCAGTGGTACGACTTCGCCTGCGTCTACGCCGTCGCCAGCGGCAAGCTCGCCGACAAGAAGCAAGAGTACACCGACCGGGCGATGGAGTTGCTGCAAAAGGCCGTCCAGGCCGGCTACAAGGACGCCGCTCACATGGCCAAAGACTCCGACCTCGACCCACTGCGAGGCCGCGACGACTTCAAGAAGTTGATGGCGGAGTTGGAGGCGAAAAAGAAGCCGGCGACGCCGGAGAAAAAATGACCGCGCTCGCCGACCTGTTGCAGCTTGTTTTACGGTGAATTCCAGCCATTATGGCTGTTCAATTGCTTGGCGAATGGGAGATCGAAAACAGCCCCGCTCGGATCCCCGCAATTCGGGGCCAACCCACGCGAAATGTTCATCCCAAATGTCTTGTCGTGGATGGAAGAGGCGAGTCAGCAATCCGGCTTGAGGGTCGAGGCCCGCAATATTCGGTCCCCTGTGAAGATTGTCATTGAGGCAGGCCAACGCCAGATTCTCAGCAATGGTTGGTCCGTGGTATTGCTCCGCAATCACGTGGTCGATCTGGAACGGCATCGCGTCGAGCGATTGTGGAAGCCGGCAATATTCGCAGGTGTTGTTCGCGCGGCCACGAACCAGACGTTTCCGTGTCTCGTTCATCGCGTCACGACGCTGGAGAATCGAGTTCGGCCAGGGCGCAATGTGCGCCATCGACGAAGCGCTCGCTCGGTATTCGTCACCAAGTCGCTGAGTTCTAAGACGCACCGATCTGCATCGCAAGCGCTCGGGCGTCATGGCTCGCCCCTTGGCACAATCGGGTCGATCTCCGGGACGGGGTCGATGGGCTTCGGGTCGTCGCGGAACAACGCCACGAACGCCAGGAACACGGCCCCGGCCGACATCGCGGGGATCAGCCAGAACCACGTCCATTCGACGCCGTCGTCCGTTCGCTGCATCTCCAGCGCGCGGGCACTGAGGAAATTGCCGAGCAACGTGCCGCAACCCATCGAGGTGAACGTGTAGATGCCCTGGGCACTCGCCCGCAGGTGGGGCGGCGCGTGGCGATCGACGTACACGTTTGCGACCACGAAGAACAACGTGTAACACACGCCGTGCAGCGGCAGGCCGACGGCGGCGATGAACGGCAGCGATCCGCTCGCGAAGATCAGGTTGCGGACGACCCAGCCGAAGATTCCCGCCGCGAGCGCCGCCTTGATCCCGAAGCGCGCGAGGATCAACGGAAAGAAAACCAAGCAGGCGATCTCGGACGTTTGCGCGAGGGCCTGGACGGCCATCGGTTTGGCGGCCCCCATGTCGCGAAGGAACGGGTTGGCGTAGACGCTGTAGAACTGTTGGACGGCCGCCATGCACAGGGCGCTCACGATCAGGATGCGAAACGCCGGATCGCGGAACATGTTCAGGGCCGGCAGGCCGATCGCATGAGCGAGGCCCTTGCCAAGTCGGGCCGGGGGCGTATGCGGCAGTGTCAGCGAATAGATCCCCATCACGATCGAGAGGCCGGCCGCGACGTAGAGTGGCTGCGGCGACATCGCGTCGCCAAACAGGTCGATCGCCACGTTCACGACGATCCAGGCGATCGTGCCGTAAACGCGAATCCAGCCGAACGATCGCTTGGGTTCCTTCAAGTTGCGAAAGCCCGTGACATTCGAGAGGGCAAGCGTCAGGATCAACACGATCGCATTCAGAATCATCAAGACCATCAGGACGCCAAACGACTCGGAAGTGGCGGAACCTCGGTCCGGTGCAGCGCGGATGATTTCTTGCCGATCGGCACAGTACCACGCGGCCGCGAACAGCACGGCGGCCCCAACGAAATGGAGGAACGCCAGCAGTTTCTCGGCCGCGAACAGTCGATCGGCGAGCAGGCCAAGCACGAGCGGCGCGCACAGCCCGACGAACGCCGTCGCGCTATAAATCCACGATGTCTGCGTGGGCGAGAAGCCGAGCCCGCCCGTTTCCGGAGTGGCGAGCAGATAGGTCGCGAGCGGGACGGCCCACGCGCCGACGATGCTGTACTGCAGGAACATCATCGCCGACAGGCGAACGCGAATGCGGCCCGATTCCATGGGTCCTTCCGGGGCGGTGGGCGGGAGAGGGGAACGTGTGTGTTCTAGTGGAACGACATGTGACGTTCGCTTTCGCCGTTGGATTGGCCCCGCTCTCGCAATCACCCCAGCGATCGACGGTCAACGTCGGCCCCGTGTCACGCTCGACTCGATTCGCTTTTCCGAGGCGGACTGGGCGGCCGACCGGTAGCGGCCGAACTTGCTCATCGCCTGGTCGGCCAACTTCGCGTCGGAGTTCGAATCGCCGCGCAACCGACTAACGAGGACATCAATGTCGGCTTCTCGTTCCGGCGTCAGGACATCGTGTCGCCCCACCAGAACGCGGACCAGGCGGTCCGGTTTGGGTTCGATCTGAAGCGGCAGCAACTCGGCCGTTTGCGGCTCGGCGACGAGATAGAGGACGCGAGTCCCGTTCTCGCCGAACCAGTCGGCTTTCCACGTCTTCACCATGGCCCGCGCTTCTTTCTCGTACAGTCCTTGCTCGATCAACAGAGCCGTCACCGCGTCGCCGAGTTTTTCCGTCGTCGAGGCTTCCGAGGATAACTGAGCCTTCTCCTCGTCACCGGCGGCCAGTTTCCCCAACGATTTGAAGGACACTTTGCCGTCCTGAACCTGGACCAGCAAGTGACCGGGGATCCGATGCTTGCCCGTGTTTTTGACCGCGAATTGTCCGCGACCCAGAGCACGCACTTCAAAGGGCATCGGGTGTTCGCCAACCCCCCGATAGAACAGGAATTTTTCGGCTTCGCGGCGTTCGGTGCCATCGGCGCGCACGATCGCCGAATCCGTCTCGCGGGCCACGAAATAGCGGCCCGGCCCGCGCTCCGGAGGCAGCTTCGGTCGATCCTTGGCCAGGACGCGGAGATCGTCCCATCGAATCTGTTCCGTGGGCGGCCGACTGGCTTCGGGATACCAGTTGGTCATGATCCCCTTGGGGAAATCCACATGGACGGAAACGGTGCGGTCCCGGTCCGTGTAAAAGTAGAGGACTGGCGTTTCGAGGCTGACGTAGGCGTCGGTCAAGCCGCCCTTCACGTGGCGTCGTCGGTCGTGAACGAAGGCCGGCAGGTCGGTATCGTTCGGGAGAAATCTCAGGGGCCGGCCATCGGACCCGGAGAACGTGCTGAACGTTCCCCATTCGTGGACGACGAACGACTCGGGCTCTTTGGCGACCGCGCTCGGGATGTCGAGACATCCGAGTGTTGCGACCAGCACGGCGAGGGCGATTCGTCGGAACCGTAATCGAGACATGATTGAACTTCCTCGGAGTCGGCGTTCGAGAATCGTGTCGCCGACGTACGGATCGTACGGCCGAGCGGGGCCGGATCATACGCGACCCGTAGGGCCGTTACCGGCCTGTTGCAATCGTGGGCCCTGTTCCTCCATCGGAGCGATTGCAATTTCCGGTCCCATCCGGCGACTTCAGCCCACGAGTTCGCTGAAATCGACGAGCCGGCTTTTCTCGCGCACCGACTTCACCGCGGCCTGAACGATCGCGGTCACGGCCAGGATCTCGTCGTGCGGAATGGGCTCCTTGCCGGTCCGGATCATGTCTCGAAACGTCGCGGCCATTCGAAACATCTCGTAGTGATGTCCATACCAGAAATCACCTTCGATCGCCGGAGTGTACTCGTAGAGCCGCTTCTCGAAATGGACGGCCGTGTGGCAATATTCCGACCGCTCGTTCGGGCGGCCAAACCAGATTTCGGCCGGCATTCGATCGGCATAGGTCACCAGCGCGTGGCACGTGTCCTCACGGGCGTACATGCCGACCGATTGAACCTTTGGTCCAAGAACTGTGACGACCGTCCAGGCCGGATGCTGACCGTAGACCAGCCAACCGTCGGGCGAGTATCCCGCCTGGACACCGGCGATCAGATAGCGAATCGAACCGTACTCGCCCGAGTCGCGCTTGCGGAGCGCGGCCTCGGTGCCGGCCGAATGTCGGAAGAGGCTGCTCGACATGATGGGGGCTTGGTGCTTGCGCGCGAACTCGAGAATCTTCTTCGTGCCCGCCACGCTTCCGCCGATCGGCTTGTCGCAAAAAATCGGCAGGCGGCGTTCGATCGCCGGCGCGATCAGGTCGAAGTGATCTTCGCCGAAACCGGACGCGTCCCCGAGCCAGACGGCATCCACCTGGGCCGCGAGGTCCGTCGGCGACTTCGCCGGCTTCACGCCCGCGAATGCTTCGATGAATGGGCCAATTGCTTTCGGATCGGCATCGTAATAGTGCGAAATTCTGGTGTCGGCGAACGGGAGCAGATCGAAGGTGTACTTGGGGTTTCGCACGTATTTGCGAAAGAACTCCGCCGACCCGGGGTCGAGGTATTTTTTGATCGCATCCAAATCACAGGTCGGATGCAAGTATTGCGCGAAGTGCCAGGTATGACCATTGGTTGGCTGCGGTTTGCCGCGAATGGCCGCGGAGATCACGCCAACACGATAGGTCTTGCCCTCTCCACTTGGACTCGGCGCGTCGGCAGCCGTCGCCGACCTCGAGCCGACCAGCAGGCCGGCGCTCGAGGCGGCCAACAGGATTTCCCGGCGAGTCGTCCGCTGTTCAGTGGTCATGTTCTCCGCCACATCAATTGTTAGGGCAAGCGAGAGAATAGTATACTAAAGAACAAAACCTGCGGACTTAACGTATGGTCGTGTATTCAACCCTGTTCTTGGCCGTGAGTATTATGCGATTCTTGGAATTCGAATCGATTTCATTCGCATTGAGCGTGCCGGGGGCGACATCGTTCGAAATCAGCGATTTCTTCGGTTCTATCAATCCGGTCCGAAAACAATCAAGCAACCCGTTTCCCGTTTCCGCCTGGGAATCCGATCTCGCTTCGGAGAATCAAGCCAGTATCTTGCGGGCACTCAGCTGGATCGGTGGTCGTCATTTGAACCCGAAGCAGGGCGACCACCTCCAAGATCAAATTGATGAGTCGTTGCACGAAATTCAAGCCGTTCGGGCCGTGCGAGCGAGTCCCCGGGTTGTCAATCGAATCAAGGAACTCCAGAAGAATGACAATCGATGGATTCGCGAGGCCGCCGACTTGCCGCGAATCCGGAAGATGTCACTGGCGCGAGCTTGCAACGTTAGGCCGCATGCCGCAATAGATACGCCCGCTTGAACTCGCGGGGCGTGCCGGCGTCGACCAACTCGACCCAGATCACGACGTACCTCGGCGTCGCCGCGCCGGATGGGACGCGGACTTCGTCGCCGTCGGCGTAGGTCAGGGTTCGCGATGTGGCGGGTCGGGTTTGGCCGTCGCGGATGTCGGCGGTCGTGTTCAAGACGAGCGTGTGCGTCCACGACGGCGAGCCGGTCAGGTCCGGGGCGCGGCCGAAGTCGGCGATCAATCGACAGGGCACGTTCGTCGACGTGGCCGCGCCGGCCCCGAAGGGACGGTAAACGTCGCACGTGGTCGGTAGCAATTCGACGGGGATGGCCATGGCTCGCTCACATCTGGGGGACGCGGTACGGTTCGAGCAAATCGAGGGCGTCGGACGGCAGGCCGTTGCGAAGCTCCGCTCCGCCAAAGATGATGAACGTGTCGCCGGCCTTCTGCTGGGCGATGTTCTGGAAATTGGCCGCCGCGTCGGTCTTCACCCGGCGATACCAGTGGCCGACCAGCCGGGCGTATGCTTCCTTCACGTCGTTAGGCACCTGACCCGTGAGGGTCGCATACACGACTTGCGCCACGCGCGGGCCACGCGTCCAGGTCGCGATGTCGGTCGCGAGCAAGTTGCTTCGCGGCCGCGGCAGGAACGGGCCCGCCACCGATTGAATCACGCCGCGCTCCGAATGCACGACGTAGTCCGAAGTCGAAACAATCGTCTCGGCCCCGAACGCCCGCGTCGCGTCAACTTTCACGCTGGTGACCGAATCGATCGGGAAATTGCGGAGGTGCAGGAACTCCGACCCGCCGGCGAGGTATTCGGTGAAGCTACCCCCGGCGAAGTCGCGATTGCAGTAATTCTCGACCGCCTTGTCGGCCGAATCCTGCAGCAGGCCGATGAGTGTGTCGTCGCCACTCGACGTGACGCCGAGCCGGGCTTTAACGTTGGACAGGGTGTCGAGGGCCATCTGGTGTACTCCCGGAAAGGCGAGCCCTGGGGCGTTAGCCCCAGGGGTAAACCCGCAACGATTTTGTCTCTGGCATTCGACCCCGAGGGCTAACGCCCCCGGGCTCGCCACTCGTCCTCGTCACACGCTCTTCTTCTGTTCGCCGATCAGGACCGCGAGGGCGAACGTCGGGCTTGTGCCGGCAATCGTGCGCGAATGGCGCAGGTAGCGCTTCGTGCGGTCGAACACGATCGTTTGCAGGTTGTTCGCGGCCGTTACCACGGTGAATGCCGCGTTTGTGACGTCGGTCCAGGTGGAGTTGTCGCTCGATTCCTGGATCTTGCATGTGAGCGACGGCGTCGTACCGGCGACGGCACCGATCGCCTGGATGGCGAAACATCGGCCGTCCGCGTCGATCATGTCGACCGCCGACCCAAAGTTGGTGTCGTTGATCGTGACCGGATAGACGCTGGCCCCGAGCTGGGCCTGGTTCTTGAAGTCGCTGATTTCGGTGGACATTTTGAATCTCCTTGAGTACGGAATGTAGTTTTGCTTCTTTGCGAGGCCGTGTAGGACAGGCTTTTAACCTGTCCTGCACGGCGAAATGAGGTTCGCATCGTTG
>JANLUE010001156.1:0-2696 GCA_031363325.1 Gemmataceae bacterium | reverse complement strand
CGCGGGCCGCTACCAGACCTGGCTCGTCGTCTTAATAACTTCGTTCCTGTTCGGTTGCATTCACCTCGACCCACACCAAGGGATCGGCGCGATGATGCTCGGCGCGGCAATCCACGGCGCTTATGTGGCGACGCGCTCGCTCCCGGCCGCGATGTTCGTTCACTTTGCAAACAACGGGCTCGGCGTCTTCCTTTTGAATGGCCGCGAGGAGCCGTTGGATCCTTTCGGTGAGATTCTCAAGCGTTCGCCGGTCGCGTTCATCGCGGCGAGCGTCGTACTGTTCCTGGCGATCGCGCTTGCACTGTATCAAACTCGCAGCCGCCTTGAGTCGCGGGTGCCCGGCCTCGAACCCTGGCAGCCCGACGGTGTCAGTAGTGTCGAGTTGCCGCCGCCGAATTCGGGGACGTTCGTCACGCACGATCCACTTTCGCCGATCAGTGCGGCGTTGATCGTGATCGGGGCGGTCCTCTTTGGTTTGATGATGGCCTATCTGTGAGGTGGCATGCGACTCGTTATGATGGGGACCGGCACGTTCGCCGAACCGACGCTCGAAGCCCTACTCGCGGGGCCCGACCCGGTGGTCGGCGTGTTCACGCAACCGGATCGCGAAGGCGTCGTCAAGCGCGGCAGTACCCGGCAAATTGGCCGAGGCATGAAGGAAATTGCGGCCGAACGCGACGTGCCCGTCTTCCAGCCAGTGAGCGTCAATTCACCCGACGGCGTGGCGATGCTTCGGTCCATCGCGCCGGAACTCCTGATCGTGGCGGCGTACGGTCAGATCCTGTCGAAGGAAGTCCTGTCGATCCCGACGGTCGGGGCGATCAACGTGCATGGCTCGCTGTTGCCGAAATACCGAGGGGCCGCCCCGATTGCGCACGCGATCCTGAACGGCGAAACGGAAACGGGCGTGACGATCATCCGTGTCTCGGCGGGCCTTGATGCCGGGGACATGTTGGCGAAAGGAACAATTGCAATCGGCCCGGACGAGACGGCCGGCTCGGTCGAAGCGAGACTCGCTCCGCTCGGCGCTCGACTCGCGGTCGAGACGATCGAGCGATTCAAACTCGGCTCGGTCGTCGGCGAGAAACAGAACCCCTCGGGGGTCACGAAGGCCCCGAAGCTCACCAAGGAAATGGGCCTGATCGACTGGACCAAGCCAGCGGCCACGATCGCCCGACACGTCCGCGCCATGCAACCGTGGCCGACCGCCTACACGTTCCTGCACCGGGCCGGCAAGCAACCGCTCCGCGTGATCGTCAATTGCGTCGAACCGCGTTCGATCGCGACAACTCAGCCCCCCGGTTCGATCCTCGCGGCCGGCCGACTCGAAGTCGCGACGGGCAATGGCGAATCGGTCGCGATTGAAGAACTCCAGCCGGCCGGGAAGAAACGCCAGTCGGCGACCGAATTTTTACGCGGCTATCCCGTGGGTGAGAGAGATCGGTTTGGGGGCGACATCCTGGATTCAAACCGCTGACTTTGGCCGACCACACCGCAAAGGCGAACGAGCGTTTTTTGCCCAACGTTCCCGAAAGAACAAATTGCCCTTGCGTAGGTTCGCGGATCGCGTGTAGGATTCGCCCTCGCTTCAAGTCCCGCACCTTGCCCGGTCGGGTTGGAAGTGTCCTGCTTACGGCAAGAGGCCGTAGTCGTCGCGCCCCCGGGAAGGACCCCGATGAGCCGCACCCTCGTTCCGTCGCCGAAGTTCGCGCTTTTGCTCGCCGTCCTCGGCTGGGTCTACTGGCCGACATTTCTCGAATTGTACGACACCTGGACCACGCACCCCGAGTACTCGCATGGGTTGCTCGTTCCCCTGTTCGCTCTGTTCCTGCTCGCCAAGTCGAAGTGGGTTGAACCGGCCATCGTTCGGCCCTGGCCGATTCTCGGGTTCGCCAGTCTGTTCGTGGCGATCGCGTTGCGAATGTTCGGGTCGGCGACGAGTTTCCTGCCGATCGAGGGGCTGTCGTTCGTGATGTGTCTCGCCACTTTGGCGATGATCGCGGGCGGCAAATCCGGGCTGAAAAAATATTGGCCGCCGCTCGTGTTCCTGTTGTTCATGATCCCGCTCCCGTACGAGATTTCTCGAATGATGGGGGCGGAGTTGCAACGGATCGCCACGGTGTCCGCGACGTTCCTACTGCAATGTTGCGGCCTGCCGGCGATCGCCGAAGGGAATCGCATCCTCGTGGAAAACGTGACGCTCAACGTGGTCGAAGCGTGCAGCGGCCTGCGGATGCTCGTGACCTTCGCGGCCTTCTCGGTCGCGGCCGCGTTTCTCCTCGAACGCCACTGGCTCGTGAAGTTGATCGTCCTGGCGAGCGCCGTGCCGATCGCGCTTTTGACCAACGTCCTGCGAATCACGGCGACGGGCCTCGGCTACGTTTGGTTGCCAGAGGGGGACCAAAAAGCCCGCATCATGGACTTCGCCCACGATTTCAATGGCTGGATGATGATGCCCGTCGGTTTGAGTTTCCTGCTCGTCGAACTATGGGTACTCAAGCATCTGTTGATCGAACGCCCCGTCGGCCGAACGTCGATGCCCGTGAATCGAACAACCGCTGAGCCATCGAAGAGTACGAAGCCGCGTTTCGCCAGCGTGATTCGAATGCCAGGGACGGTGGGTTGAATTTTCAGGTTCCCCCAAGTCGTTGACCAGGCGAGCCGGGGGGCGTTAGCCCCTCGGGTGAACCCCGAAC
>JANLUE010000846.1:0-1021 GCA_031363325.1 Gemmataceae bacterium | reverse complement strand
CTTTCATGGCTTGGCCTCCGGAGCGGCGACCGGTTTGATGTCCGTGTACGCGTGCAGTCGATCGATCCGCGAATTCAACTCGGCAATCGAATTCACCAGGTCGATTTCGATGAAGTTCGCCAGACGCCGACTCGAACCGTCGTATTCTTCGTTGATCATCTTGGGCAATCGCAGCGACCACTTGCGGCACACGTCGACTTGATCCTCGGCGTGGCGCAGGCGGGCTTTGGCGCGAGCCAGGTTTTCCTCCTGAACGCTCGTATCGGGGATCCGGCCCGAGTAGTCGGGGGTCTTGCGCTGGGCGAGCTCGGACTTGGCGCGAACGACATCTTCCTCGGCCTCGCGGGCTTCGCGATGCCACGCCTTGCCTTCGTCGGCGATCCAGTCGAACGCCCGACGAATCTCCATGGCGATGCTCGACAGCGATTCGTTCGCCTCAGTGCGGAACAGGCACAGGGCATTGTGCCAGTCCTGCAACGCGTCGATCGCCTGGACATCGGCTCCAATGGCCATGTTCACCTCTGCTGGAGGTATTCTTCGATCCGCTCGGCCTTCCGCATCAGGAAGGGGACGTGCTCCTCGGCGATGTCGAGAAACTTCTCGATGACCGCGACGGTCTGCTCGAATTCCTGGACGAAGCGATCGTGTTCCTGATCGCGCCAGGTATCGCCGAGGGCTAGGAGCTGCGTGTGCACGGACGAAAGATCGCCCCGCACGTCGCCATTGAAGACCTTGAGGCTATGGGCGAACCGGCGCAACTCGGCCGGATCGACGATGGCTTGAGACATGCAACCAACTCCAACGAGAAGGGAGTAGTGTCATCATGGCAGACGGGCCGAGCGGGGGCAAGCGGGATGACGCCTCATTCCTAGAGCGCCTTGCGAGTTGATGTCGCGAGTGTGGCTGCGACCCCGGCCTCGAAGCCATCGGCCGGGGCTAGCTGCTTGTCGCCGAAGCAGCTCTCGGACTCGCACCGCCTCGCGGTCTCCAACTTGGGTTGGGATCGGGGAGCCGCTTCGGC
>JANLUE010000844.1:0-3353 GCA_031363325.1 Gemmataceae bacterium | reverse complement strand
CGCGCGCGCATCGGGTGGGGGCGCGGGGGTTGTTCTACTAATCCCCCCGCATCGCCATGTATACTTTGGTTTTGTGCCGCTCCCGCGGTTTCAGTTTTTCCTCTTCCCTTGCAGAGCCCTTACCGCCCCCGCGGTCGCGGGGCTGCTGATCGCGACCGCTTCCCTCCCCGCCGAGGTGAAGTCCGGAATCGAGGTCGGCAAGTCCATCAAGTCGTTCAATCCCCAGCACGTCACCGGCCCCGATGCCGGCAAGTCGGCCTGCCTCGTTTGAAAGAACGGGGGCAACCCCGTGGTCGCGATCTTCGCACGCGAGATCGACGACACCTTGACCGGTCTGGTCAAGAAGGTGGACGAGGCCACGACCAAGAACGCCAAGAAGGACATGGGCTCCTTCGTGATCTTCCTCGACAAATCCGAAGAATTCGAAAAGAAGGTGAAGGAGTTGGGCGAGAAAGCCAAGCTCAAGGAAACCGTTCTGGCCCTCGACAACCCCGCCGGGCCCAAAGGGTACGAGATCGCCAAGGAGGCGAGCGTGACGGTTCTGCTCTACGTGGGCCGCAAGGTCGTCGCGAACTACGCCTTCGAGAAGGGCAAACTCAAAGACGCCGACATCGACAAGATCATGAAGGACCTGCCGAAGATCCTCGATGAATGAGCGGTTGCTGTCATCCACGGATCGAGCGGAGCGATGTCAATCGCCCGCTCGCTACTTCTTGACTCGCTTGAGCACGACGTTGTAAACCTCGCTGCCTTCTTTCGAATCGAATTCCTTCGGCCGTTCGGCGAACGCGAAGCAGTGTTTCCACGTGTCCCCGTCGACGTCGTAGATGCCCTTGGCCACCATGTCGGAACCCTCGATCGCCCAATCCGCCGACTTCGGCTTCTTGGACGGGTCCAACTTCACGGTCCCCTTGAGTTGGCTGACTCCGTCCTCGAAGTACTCCCACTTGCCGGCCGCGTCGACGACGACCGTCGAGCCCTTGACTTCTTCCGCCGACCGGGCCTTGCCGTTCACAACGTGCGACACCTCTTCCCAAGTGCCAACGAATTTTTTGAGGTCCTTTTCCGCATCGTCACCGATCCCGAGACCGGTGGCCGCCAGCACAACAGTTAGGGACAGCAATCGCTTCGACATGCTTTCGCTCCGTAGATGGAACCTTCCGCGCGGAATGGGTCTTCGCGCCGCACTCCCGAACGCCGGGAGATAATGTATTCGATCGTGGACCGCGGAGGGGACCCGTTGCCTGCGAACGACAAAAGGCGATGCCGGCTCGGCATCGCCTCGCGCATTCGTTGGATTCGATCGCTCGATCAGGCGGCGACGCGGGCGAGCTTCGGGGTCGAGACGGGGACCTTCAACGTGGATTGATGTTCCCAGGTGCCGGCGTCGGGTGCGCCGTGCCAGCGCTGCAGAGAGATCGATTCAATTTGTTCTTTTTCTTCGTCGTCCAGCAAGTCGTTGAACGAATCGACGTAGCCGGATCGAACTTGAGTGGACGATCGGCCGATGAGGAGCAGGGCCTCGCGGCCATCGTCGAAGCGGGCCGTCGCGCGCCAGCCTTGAGCCTTGGATTCGGTTTGGTATTGCATTGCGACCCTCCTTGGTCCTGGAAACAGGTTGTCAACTGGGAGGGATAGGGTCGCAGATCGAACCGCAGCTGTCAAGACATTGTTTGTAAAAATTACCGCGCTCGATAAACGATGCGGCCACGCGTCAGGTCGTAGGGGGAGATTTCGACTTTGACCCGATCGCCGGGGATGATGCGGATAAAGTTCTTGCGCATGCGCCCCGCGACGTGCGCGATGACTTCGCCGCCGATGTCGAGTTCGACGCGGAACTGCGTGTTGGCCAGGGCTTCCTTGACGCGGCCCTCAACCTCGATGGATTCTTCCTTCGCCATGGGGACCGTCGTGCTCCTTTCCGGCCGTCTGGCCCGGAGAAAAAAGAACCCGGCCCTCGTGGGTCGGGTTCCGTGGGTCTACATGTTGTACGGGAATTAGTAGCGATCGCCGCGATTGCCGTAACCGCCGCGATTTCCGCCCCCGCCCCCGCCAGAGTTGCCCCGGCCTCCGCCCCCACCAAATCCGGCGGGACGCGGTTCGCGTGGCTTGGCTTCATTCACGGTCAGGGGTCGGCCCTGGAAGTCCGATTCGTTCAGGGCCTGGACGGCCGCTTGCGCTTCCGCCGGGTTCGCCATCTCGACGAACCCGAAGCCACGCGATCGGCCGGTCTCGCGATCGAGGATCACCTGCGCGCGGGCGACGGTGCCATGCTGGGAAAACAATTGCGTCAGGTCGTCGTTGGTGCAACTCCAGGAGAGGTTGCCCACATAGATGTTCACCATGTTTCACACCTTCTCTACGGCGGCCAGGGGGATTGTGCCGCGAACGTCCACCGGGTCGCGCGCGGGCGCGACGAGTCACCGGCGTGCGATTTTGTGGCGAGACGGGGACGATGGGCCAGCGCGAGTTTCAGCCCAGGAGTTTGCCGCCCGACCTGAGGAAGTGTGCCGATTCCGCCGCGAATCTCATCCACATCACCAGGAATCCCAATCCGTCAAGTGAAGAATATACCGTGAAGGTCAATACCCGCAAGCAAGATTTTACGTCGAATTCAAAAATTCCTCAAGTTCGGCCAAATCGGGCGATCCGTAACATTCGCAACCCGATCAGGATCCACTCGTTCGCCGCGGCCGCGAAGATCGTGCCGGTACGCAGCGCGTTCGCTCGTCACCTTCAAGTTCGAGGCCAATGGGATTCACTTCCGCTCGTACACGACTCGGCCACCGACGACCGTGAGCAACACTTTCGTGCCCGCCACGTCCTTGACCGGGCACGTTAAAATGTCGCGATCGATCAGGATGAAGTCGGCGAGTTTGCCAACTTCGAGGCTGCCTTTCGACTTTTCTTCGTGTGTCAGGTAGGCGTTGTTGATCGTGTAGAGTCGAATCGCCTGTTCGCGCGTTAGCGATTCTTCGGGGAAGAGCACCGTGCCGCGTTCGGTCGTGCGGTGCAGCGTGACGGCCATGCCGAGCCAGGGATTCCAGGGGTTCGTCGAGGCCAGCGAATCGAACCGCAACATGTGATCGCTGCCGCCGCCAATCACGGTGTATTCCAGCCACGTGCGATACGGTTGGAACCAACGAATTCGCTCGCGCCCCAAGACGTTGAGCAACGTCGTCCCGTCCTTGTACAGCCACGCCGGCTGCACGTCCGCGACCACGCACAGCCGCTTGCAACGTTCAAGGTTCGCTTTCGACGGAAAGTTCGCGTGTGTGATGCAGAACCGCAGGTCGGTGATCGATGTCACGCGATTGATGGCTTCGTACGCATCGAGCAACACGTCCATCGCC
>JANLUE010000835.1:0-2847 GCA_031363325.1 Gemmataceae bacterium | reverse complement strand
CGACCGACTCGATCGCGGGCCAGGCCAAGGACGACCCCGTTCCATACCCGAGCGTGCTCGCGACCGTCTATCACAACCTCGGCCTCGACCCGCACGGCATGGTCTACGATGTCTCGAATCGGCCCAACCCGATCCTGCCGGGCTCGGCCCAGGTGATCGGGAAGTTGGTCTACTAATACCCGAGGCTGGCTCGAATTTTTGTCTGGTCCGAACCGCTCGTTCGGCGCTCCGCGGCGAAACGACCAGCATTGCTCCGGGCCGAACGAGCAGATCGTTGAGCGGGCCGGCACAACAAGCCCGTTGTCATTCCATAGACTCTGTGCTGGTCGCCTTTCCGCTTGCCGGGTCGAATCATGTCGCAGGTCGCGCTGGCCCTCCTCGCCCATCCAGACGATGTCGAATTCCTTTGCGCGGGCACGTTGATTCGCCTGATCAACGAACACGGCTGGACCGTCCACGTCGCCACGATGACGGCCGGCGATTGTGGCTCGGCGGAACATGGACCCGAGGAAATCTCGCGCATCCGCCGCGCCGAGGGCCAGGCCGCCGCGGAATCGATCGGGGCCACGTATCACTGCGTCGAGTGCCGCGACCTGCGCGTCTACGTGAACGATGAAACGGTCGATCGCGTCGTGCGCTTGATGGCGAAAGTGCGGCCGAGCGTGGTCTTCACGCACAGCCCGGACGATTACCACATGGACCACGAAATGACGAGCCGCGTGGTCCGGGCCGCCACGTTCGCCGCGCCCATTCCAAACTTCCTGTACGGCCAGTGGACCGACCCGCCACTCGAACACATTCCGCATCTCTACTATTGCGATCCGCTCGAAGGAAAGGATGTGTACGGCCGACCGATTCGGCCCGCGTTCTGGATCGACATCAGCGGCGAAGTCGACGCGAAGGAGCGGGCGCTCGAGTGTCACGCCAGCCAGCGGAATTGGCTGATCAAACATCATGGAGTGGACGATTACTTGCGCGCGATGCGCGACTGGGCCACGAAACAAGGCAAGGCGGCCGGCGTGCCTTTCGCTGAAGGCTTTCGCCAACACCTGGGGCACAGCTATCCGCAGGACAACTTGATTGGCCGACTGTTGGACGGCGTGGCGGGGTGAACGGGAGTCGAACGCTTATTTGAAGTCTTTCACGGGGCGGCCATTGATGGCCGTCAACGTCTCGATGTCGCGCAGTTCCGCGAATTGTTCTTTCGTCGGCGGATCGCACTCGATCGCCTCCAGCTTCGTTTTGCGAAGCGGGCCGAAGTCTTCACCGACGATTTCTCCAACGCGACGAAGCGGATCGGCAGCCCCGACAAAAGTGTGAGGTCCACGACCCGGGTACCTGCGCGTCGAGCGCGCCCCGGTCCGTCACGGCCGACTCGCCGCCAGACCACGGAGGCGATACGCCGCCGAAGGCCCGGTCCGCATGAGCCACAGCCAGGCCCCGGGTTGCCGATCCAGGAGTCGCCCGGTCGCGGCGTAGTCGTCCGAGTCAATCTCGAAGTCGCCCGACTCGACCGCGACGGCGACGTATTTTCCATCGTCCTCTGGCTGCAAAGTCGGGCGGATGAGGCGATCGTAAATCTCCTCGGCCAGTCGCTCGTCCTCGGCCAGCCGAGATTCATCGGTGAGTGCAGGCAAAGGCGGAACCTCGGAAGTGCGGGCGACTTCGTCACTTTACGCCGCGCCAGCGCATCCAACAATCACTACCGGTACCGCTCCGGCGATAGCCGATCGTCGAGGCCGATCCGATTCGCGGTCGACGGGCGGCAGTTTGGCTTCACCGGCGAGGTGAACGCACGAAGCCCGCCGGTTTCCCGGCGGGCTTCGCTCGGCTTCAACTCATCGCCCGGCTCACGGAGCGTATTCCGTGAACTCGCGAGTCGTGTTCTTCTGTTGTTCCACGTCCGGCCCGACGTACAGGTGCAGGTGGTCCTTGTCGATGTAGATGACTTGGACGCGACGCTTCTTGTACTTCTGCGGGAACGGGTAGTCGGACTGGATCGTCTCGGTCCAATAGATCGTACACTTCCAGTGGCAGTGGTGCAATTGGGCCATGCCGATCAGCGGGAAGAACCGGGGCGGGTCGATCTTGTCGACAATCCGCTCGCTATAGATGCGGATGTCGTCCCGGAACTCTTCGTAGATGAACGGCACGCCGCGGCGGACGCGTTGCAGCGTCCGCAGCACTTCGCGCTCGGTTGGCGCGTCTTCGCACATGGGCGGCGGATAGCCGTCTCGGATCGGCGGCATGATGGCCGCCCGATCGTCGTTCTTGTGCATGAACTTGTCTTCGAGCCGCTCGGCCACCCAGGGCTGGACCGGGACTGGGGTCAAGAATCCCATGCAGCCCGACCCGGCGAACGGGATCGCGGCCAGGAGGGTCAGGACGCTGCGACGCAACCAAGTCATGTGCTCTCTCCCGGTATCCTTACCGGCGCCGCCCGGCCGCGCCGACGTGACTCTTCATTCCCTTGAGTCCGACGTTGCCGAATGTATCGGTTTGGCCCGACCGGCGACTTGAGGCAGAACCTGCCGACTCCACCGAACTCAACGCGCCAATCTCGACCTGACACTCCCCCTGGATCCCCCCAATGGTCTATCTTTCCACGATCTACACCAAAAGCGGCGATGCTGGCGAAACCGGGCTCGGCGACGGCACGCGCGTTCCGAAGAATTCGCTCCGCGTCACGGCCTTCGGTGAAGTCGATGAATTGAACAGCGTGCTCGGCCTGGTTGCCCAGGCGGCCCCGAGCGAATCGAAGCTTTTGCATTTGATCCAGAACGAGCTCTTCGACCTCGGGGCCGATCTTTGCGTTCCGCTCCCCCCTCTCCGCTTCGGAGAGGGGGG
>JANLUE010001150.1:0-1784 GCA_031363325.1 Gemmataceae bacterium | reverse complement strand
GAAGCGTTCGGCGGACGGGACCTCTAGGAGGATGCAAGAAGTATCGGAAGCAGGGGAAGGTCGCGCATCGATCCACCGAATTAAAGTTCAACGGTACTGTAAGCCGAAATTCGGCGGCCGGCAATGGGAACACCGAATCTTCAATTCTGAATCGCGCCGCCAAGGCCGCCCACTCCAAACGCCATGCCGGGGATCATCGGATTCGGGAACGCCGGGGCGGGAACGAGGCTGTCGCCGTCCTTCAGTTTTTCGGCGCGAGCTTCGGTCGTCACGAAGAGCACGTTGCCGATCCGGGCCGGCTTGAGTTCGGCCATCTCGCACATGAGCCGCACGGCCGCCTCGAACGGCACGTCGTCGACTTGCAACGTGATGGGCGTGTCGGCCGTCTTCGCCTTGATCACGCGCGGATCGACGATCACGTTCACACCCGTCCGCGCCGCCAAATCTTTCAACGCCTTTTGCAACGGCACCGCGTCCACATCGACGCTCACGCGTTGTTTGAGTTGCTTGTAGACCGTCATTTCTTCGGTCGAAATGAACAGCGTCTCGCCGACGATCGCGAACGACAGGCCGTACTGGGCGATCATCGCCCGCAGGGCGTCGCGGAGCTTGGCCCCCTTCATCTTGAGTTCGACCGCCACGCCTTCCGCATCAATGCCGCTTCGCTGAATGGTTGCATGGTCGAGGACGATCGTGATCTTGTACTGCTCGCCGATCGTCTGCAGAACGGCCGACAGGGGGTTGCCCGTGAACTCGAAGTCGTTGGTCGAGCCGAGCGCCTTGCGAATCGCTTCGGCCGCCGGGACGGTGGGCTTCGGTTCGGGGGACTTCGGTCCGGGAGCGGCGAGCGTCAGGCCCGCGAGAGTCAACACGAGGCCCGCGCCAAGGCGGGTCGAAAGCCGCGACATGAATCGACTCCAGAGATGATGGACCGTCGGAAGTGAAACAACCGAGACCGCCCAGCGTTGGTAACTACCCGCCCGTCATCTGCTCGAGCAGCCAGCTATCGTCCGATTGTCGCGACAGCCGATAGGACATCGGATTCAAGCGGTACGTGACGATGTACTCGGCGTCCGACTTCTTCTCGATGATCGTCCAGATGCCCTGATTGATGGAGATTTTCTGGTCGGGGGCCCATTCCCACGGCTGGACTTCGGTCGCGATGCCTTTGCCGGCCTCGACGAGGTCGTACCAGGGTTGACCAAACGATTCGGGGGGTGGTGCTTCGAGCGGGCCCTTGCCGGCCAGCATTCGCCGCAACAAATGGCTGTGGAAGATGTCGCCTTCCATCGCCGGTAGAAAGTTCGGGATGGGGTGGCCGTTTTCCGCCCGGATCTGAATCCAGCGCAAGAAACACATGATGCCGCGCCAGGCCTCGAGGTTCTCCCCACGAGAGAACTCGGTCAGCCAGTCTTCCCATTCCGCTACCGTCCGGCGCGTCATGTCTACTCCCGAGAGTGGGCGTTCGTGGGTTCACCGGGGCGGGGCCCGGGTGTTTCGCCTGCGGCCAATCGCGAAGCATCGACGATCGAAAAGCCGTGTCTCGTCTGTGGGCCGCGATGGCCAGCGCGTCGCGACTCCCGACCAAGACCACTAGCTTTTTACCACGAGTGACGCCGGTATACAACAAAATCCGCCGGAACATGATGTCGTTGGTGCGGCCTCGCTTCTCGCGGCGTTCGTACTTTCAATCGACAAGTCCGAGTTCGGCGAGCGACTTGGCTTCGGACGCCGTCAGGATGATCTCACGCAAGCGTTCCGCCGTGCAGTGGCGAAGTCGATCG
>JANLUE010000758.1:0-2242 GCA_031363325.1 Gemmataceae bacterium | reverse complement strand
GCGTGGCGAGCAACATCAAGGCGAAACAAAGTCGATAGTCGTCGGGCGTCCGCAGCGGTTGGAGGAGGACGGCGACGATCCACGCGGCGAACAATAGCCCGGAGGCCGTGTACGCATGCACACCCCAGGCGAGAGCTTTCTTCCAGGTCGGGGCCCGTTCCGGGAGCGGCGTCACCGTAGGCCCTCGCGATCCGGCCGAATCCACCGATAGACTAAAAGGCCCGCGACGAGCAGAAGCCCCGTGTAGAGCGGCGCGCCGAACAATTGATACCACTCGGTGCCATACAGTTGCTCGCGCGGCCAGCCGATGTTCACGATCAACACCGTACCCCAAACGACTGCGATCCCATTGGCGACCAGCCCCCAGATTCCAAACGCGGACGGTTCCTGGCCACGCAGGCGTCGAATGAAGAGCGGGGCCGTCGTGAACAGATAGGCCAGGTTCGCCCAGACGATGCTCACGCAGACGAGCGCGGTCATCAGCTTGTCGAACTTCAGGTTGAACAGCAAGAGCCCCGCCCCGAGGACGCCAATCAGGAGCACGGCCGCGTAGGGTGTCTTTCGAGTCGGATGCACGCGGCCAAGCCAGCTCGATCCCGGCACGACGCGATCGCGGGCCATCGCGAACAACACGCGGGCCGTGTTCGCTTGAACGGCCAAGGTGCAAATGAAGATCGCGACAACCGATGCGAGAATGAAAACCGTCCCCACGTTCTCGCCGAGTACCTGTTTGATGAGGTACGGCAAGCCGCCGGCATCGCTCGCAAGTTGCGGGTCGGTCAGGTCCGGCGCACCCATCATTGCGAAGAGGAGCAAGAGCGCTCCGAGGAACACGGCCGCGACCAGGGCTTGCAGGATCGCTCGCGGAGCTCGGCGACGCGGATCGACCGTTTCCTCGGCCAACGTGCCGGCCGTATCGAAGCCGTACATCACGTAGGCGGCCATCACTGCGGCGGCCAGGAATGGCCCAAGCCAGCCGAACCCAGTCGCTGGCGTCTCTGTTGTTTGAACCTGCAGCACGACTTCCGGCCCGCGCACGGCGTGGGCCGCGAGCAACACGATCAACAGGATCGCGCCGACCAATTCAATCACGACGCCGACATTCATGACCGCCGCGAGCCAGCGCGTGCCCGCCAAATTCAACAGGGTGCTCAGTGCGATCAGCACGGTGCCGAGGATCGCCGCGTTCGTGGCTGTCTTCTCGACGAACTGCAACTCGGACCAGACGGCGGGCAAGACGATTTGCCAGGCGAGTGCAACGGCCGCCAACGTGACGATCAGCGAAGCCAGGTACACCCAGCCCGTGAGCCAGCCGAAGAACGGCGAGCCGGCGCGGCGCGCCCAGGCATAGACGCCGCCGCAGAACGGATACTTGCGCGCCAGGTCCGCGAAGCACACGGCCAGCGTAAGTTGGCCGAGGAAC
Organism: Gemmataceae bacterium; assembly: GCA_031363325.1. Lineage (GTDB taxonomy): Bacteria > Planctomycetota > Planctomycetia > Gemmatales > Gemmataceae > SIAJ01. The sequence continues at coordinate 819 of JANLUE010000758.1, read as the reverse complement.
ACGACGGGCCACGTCCAAAAGAATGCGGGACCCGCCTCGCGGAAGCCGAGGTAGAAATTCTGGACGATGCCCGTGAGGATCGACAGATACGAGAAGCCGGCGGCGAACGCCGTGAACGCGCCGAGTCCACGCCGAAACTGCGGACGGTATCCCGCTCGGGTCAGGTCGACATCGTCGGGCGAATCGGACATCAAGGGTTTCCGTGATTCGTTAGTTGGAACCGAGCACTGTGAACGCTAGGCCGAGTTCGCCCCGACCGCCCTTTGTTTCGACCACGCCACGCAAGCCGATGGCCGACAACTTCCCCTTCGAAACGAGCGCCGGCTTGGCGGGCGGCTTCGGATGCGGAAGCATTAACATTACGACCGGGTGGGTCCCTCCGGTAATCGAACCGCTTCGTTTCAGTAGCGGCTTGATCGCGACTGGATCCGCATCCACGTCGGCCTTGGCGGGCGAGAGGACGCAGACATCGCGGGTCGGCGCGGTCCCCTCGTGATCTTTCGTATCGGGTTGAACCACAATCCGCAGCGTATAGATTCCCGCTTCGATTTCTTGCTGGCGAAAGTCGGTCCAGGCCCGCTCGAATCGAACGACGCCGATCAACGTGCCCGATGCGATGTCCCGGTAAGACGATTCCTTGCTCGCGGCGGCGGGAATCGCCTTGCGGAGCCAGAACGTGGCGAGCGGCTTGGCGTCCGAAACGGTGGTGGCTCGCTCGTCGAAGAGCCTGCGAAGCGCCGGCTTCAATTCAGTTGGAGGGTCGAGTTGCTCCGAGCGGACGGAGAGTTTGGTCTCGGCAACGGCCGGGCCGGCGAGGAT
>JANLUE010000746.1:0-4620 GCA_031363325.1 Gemmataceae bacterium | reverse complement strand
TGGCGCAGCCATCGCCGCCCTGGGTCGGCCTTGGTTGGCATAGCGCCGCACCTCACGGCAATTTCACTTCCCGGCGAGCCCCTTCGCCTTTTTCACCAATTCGACGAACTCCGCCCGGTAGCCGCTCGGGTCGTGCTTCATCGCGGCCCCGGCGAGTTCCTGGATCACGGCGTAGTTCGAGTTCCCCTTGTACGGCGAATCGCGAAGCAGCATCGCGAACGAAGCGACTGCCGCAGCGAAGCGGAAGTCTTCCGACGACTTCTCGTAGCCCTTCGAGACGTTGCTCACCGGGATCTCGCGGAGCGTACTCGTGTCGCTGTCCGGCTTCTTGTGCCGTAGTTTGAGCACGAACGCTTCAGACGCTTTGTCCGATTTGACGGCCGACTTGGCGTCCGGTTCCTTCTGATAGCGAAGGCCATCGACCTTGCCGACCGCCGGGTCAACGGCGCCGGCCGGGACGAGTTCGTACAGGGCGGTCACAACATGGCCGGCCCCCATTTCGCCCGCGTCTTTCTTGTCGTCGTGGAAGTCTTTCGCTTCCAGGTGCCGTTTCTCGTAGCCGAGCAGGCGATACGCTTTCACGGCCGCCGGGTTGAACTCGATCTGAATCTTTACGTCCTTGGCCACGGTCACGAGCGTACCACCCATCTGTTCGACGAATGACTTGTGGGCCTCGCGGAGCGTATCGATGTACGCGTAGTTGCCGTTCCCCTTGCCCGCGAGCTTGACCATCATCTCGTCGCGGAGGTTGCCCATGCCGAATCCGAACACGCTCAGGAACACGCCCGTTTCGCGCTTCTGCTCGATCAGTTTGATCAGGGCCTCGGTGCTGGTCGTGCCAACGTTCCAGTCGCCATCGGTGCACAGAATCACGCGGTTCGTGCCGCCCTTGACGAAGTTCGCGGCCGCCACCTCGTAGGCCTGTTGAATGCCCCCCGACCCGTTCGTCGAACCGCCAGCCTCGAGTCGATCGAGCGCCTCGATGATTTTGTCTTTCTTCGTGCCGGGGGTCGAATCAAGAACGATTCCCGTCGTGCCGGCGTAGACGACCATCGCCACGCGATCGTTCTCGCCGAGTTGATTGACGAGCAACTTGAGCGAGGCCTTCACGAGCGGCAGCTTGGCGGGTTCGTTCATCGAACCGGACACATCTATCAGGAAGACGAGGTTGCTGACCGGCCGCTTGTCGTTGGCGATCGGTTTGGCCTTCAGGCCGAGTCGAACGAGCCGATGCGTTGGTTCCCACGGACAGTCGGCCATCTCGATCGCGACGGCGAACGGATCGTCGCCGTCCGGGGCCTTGTCGGCATACGGGAAGTAATTGACCAACTCTTCAAGCCGAACCGCGTTGGCCGGCGGAAGCTGGCCCATCGTGAGATACTTGCGGACGATGGCGTAGCTGGCCGTATCGACGTCGACGCCGAACGTGGACAGAGCGCTCAGCCCCTCGACCTTGACGAAGCCATTTTCGATGAGGGCAGGGAAGCGATCGCCTCCAATGTAACCATCGAGCGTGTTTGAGATGCCTTCTCGGACGGTAGATTCGCCTTTGATCTTTTCTTCAGGACTCTTATCCGCAGGAGTGGTCGCCGGACGAAATGAGTCGCGGCCCGGCTGGGGTTTGCCGTCATTCGGCTCGTAAGTGCGCCACGAATCTTGGACCTTCTTCTTGAATTCTCCGGAAGGATTGACGGTTGCGTTTGGCTTGCCGCCCGGTGAAGGCGTCGACGAACCTGGAATGAAGCCAACAGATGCCGACTTCCGTGGCGAAGACATCATCTTTTTCATCAAGTCGGGGTCCATCTTGCCGTCGAGTGGTTGATTCATTCCAGTCAGCGTTGCCTGACCTCGGCCCCCTTCCAAGTTTTCGACATCGCCTGGTTCTGTGTAAACGTCAACTGCATTCGGAGCTCCGCCATGCGTTCGAGCGGCCAAAACTTTTCCCACATCCTTGGCAACCTTCCGATCTAGTTGCTTTGTCTGCCACCACCCGTACGCCCCCAGCCCGACGACGCCAAACAGCACGATCGCGGTCACCACGTAGCGGGTCCAGCCACGCGGCGCGGGCACGCGTGGCGTCGCGGGGAACGGGGTCAGGGCCGCGAGGCCGGGCGGGCGGACCGGCTCGGCGGCTTCTTCGGTGCGCAGGGCGGCCGAAAGGACCTCGGCCACGTGGCGCGTCTCTTCGACGGCGCGGCGGGCGTTCGGGTCGGACTCCAGGGTCGCTTCGATCTCGTGGCGCTCGGCCTCGGTCAGGCCGGGGTCGTTCAACGCATAGGCGGTCAGTCGTTCGTCGGTATTCACGATCGGACTCCGGTGGCTTGTATGGGTTCGGCGAACGCCTGCCGCAGCTTGGTCATCGCGGCGTGGATCAACACGCCGACGTGCGATTCGCTCAGGTTCATCACTTCGGCGATCTCGCGATACGAGAACTGCTGCAGAAACTTCAGGCGGACGGCCTCTTGTTGGTTCGGCGGAAACCCGGCCAGTCGGGCGAGCACGGCCCGGCTCAGGTCATTGGTCTCGGCGGCCTCGGACGGCTCGACCCATGTGGTCGGCGGGTCGGCTTCGGTCAGCGCGGTCATCCGGTTCTCCTTCCGCAAGATGTCCACGACTTGTCGGCGGCAGACGGCGAACAACCACGGGGCGAGCCGTGGTTCGATATCGGTTCGCGCCTGCCGACACAAACGGAGAAAGGCTTCCTGCACGACGTCCGGCCCGCGCGCGGACGCCCCGGCGTCGCCCAGGAGCCGACGGACGTAGGCCAACAACGGCCGCTCGAACCGTTGGGCCGCCGCGACCACCCATTCGTGGTCCTGCCCCATGCCGGCACCTCCGCTTGTAGGGGGTCAACGCACGCGAGGGAGTTTTCTTAAGGGGATGGACGGAAGAATTGGGAAATGTCAATCATCGACCCCGTGCCGATTGAAACTGGAGTCTGCCGCGAATTGTCGCGCCGGCCGGCCTGAGATTGAGCGGCGCACGGCCAGATGCCAAAGCGATCGCCGCCGCGGGATCAAGAGCATCCGTGGTCCGCAGCCTGAAGAGCGGCGATACGAATCCTTGAATGTCTCGACGTTGCGCAACGCTTAGGCTCGTTCCGTAGCATAACTTTCCTTCCTTCCTCGGATCCGAGTCGGACATGCCGTTCCTCGTTCAATGTCCCTCGTGTGGCGGCCAGTTGCGCGCCAACCAGCCCGTGCCCGCCGGCCGCGAGATCAACTGCCCCAAATGCAAGTCCACGTTCACGCTGACCGCGCCGGCTCCGGAGATCGTCGCGAGTGCCCCGGTTGTGAAGGCCCCGCCGATCCCCAAGCCGCGCGAAGAAGAAATCCCCGACGCGGTCCTGCTCGACGACGAAGACGAACGGCCAAAGTCGCGAAGTCGCCGCGCGATCGACGACGATGAACCGCCCCGTTCGCGCCGCCGACCCGTCGAAGTCGATGAGGATGACGAACCGCCGCGCTCGCGGCGACGACCCGTTCTGGCGAAGTCGGAGCCACCGCGTTCGCGGCGTCGACCGGCTGAAGAGGACGAAGCACCGCGTTCGCGGCAGCGTCGAGTGGTCGACGATGATTCGGACGAGCGGCCCATTTCTCGTCGTCGGGACGAAGACGACGAAGACGAGCGCCGGCCCAAGCGCCGCCAGAAGGGCAAGAAGAAAAAGAACAAGGGTCTTTTGATTGGTCTGGTGGCCGGCATCGCCGCGTTGTTCGTGATCGGCGGCGCGGCCCTGATGTACTTCGTCGATCCGTTCGGTATGTTCGGCGGCACGCCCTCGGAGATGACCGCGTGGATCCCGCCGGACGCCCAGATGGTGATGTTCAAGGACTTCGAAGCGTCCGCCAAAGCCGACGCGGCCAACGTTGGTTTTCGCGGCGGTGCCGATACGGAGGACTTCGGAGTTCGCAACGAAGATGTCGCGGCCATTCTCGTGGCGAGTCAAGCGGCCAACGAGAACGCCGAAGTTCAAATCATTCGACTCAAGTCGAGCGGCGACCGCAAGAAAATCGTCGACAAGGCCGGCGGGACCGAAGCGACTGCCGAGGGCAAGGCGTACTACAAGTTGCGGAATGGCGGAGCCCTCCACTTCGCGTCGGATCGATTGCTGATCGGCTCGCGGTCGGAATCGGCGCTGACGGCCCTGTTCAAGAAACGAGGTGCGACGGGCGAGGTGAAGAAAATGGTCGATCGGGCGGACGGCCTCTTTTGGGTCGCCATTACCGGCAATGTCTTGCAAGTCCTCGACCCGGTCGCGAAACAACTCGGTGGCGGACCGAAACGCGGCGAACTGGCCGTCTCGACCCTGATCGCCATCAAGGCGTCCGGGCGAACGGGGTCAACTCGGATCGAAACGACTTACGACTCTTCGGAGATCGCCAAGTCGATCGCCGACAAATTGCGTACCGCGATCGCCGCGGACAAGACTCGACCCGGCGACATCGAATCGTTCGACGTGTCGACATCGGGCTCGACCGTCATCTTAAAAATGTCGGGACCATTGAAGCAGGGCAGCAAAGCGTTCCCAGTGGGGTTCTAAACTCAAGTCGCGCTGAGAACGGGAGTTTTTTGGGATAGGCGAGCCGGGGGGCGTTAGCCCCTCGGGTGACGCCGCAATGG
>JANLUE010000709.1:0-1684 GCA_031363325.1 Gemmataceae bacterium | reverse complement strand
ATGCCAATCGACATGTCCTGCCCCGAATGCGATGCGACGTTCCCCGTCCAGGCGGCCGCGATCGGCATGAAAGTCCGGTGTACGAAATGCCGGACGATCTTTCGGGCGATCGTGCCGGGCGAAGAGTTCGACGATCGACGTCCCGGTTCACGCCGATCTGATCGCCGAGCTCCGCAAGAAGAATGGCATCCAGTTCTTCTGGATGCGCGACAACCCCAAACGCGAGCTTCAGAAGGCTTCGTCGGCGTGGCGATCGACCCAGCCTACGCCGAAAAGTTCGAGCACAATCTGTTGCGGAACACGCTCGCCGTCATGGGCTTCATGAATTACTCGCCTTTGAAGAAAGACAGCGTCTTCTGGGAAGAAGGGCGAGTCCAGCAAGGCGACGGAGCTTTCCGACGACGACAAGAAACTGATCGTCTGGTTCTACAATCACGTGCGGCCCGATTCCAAGGCCGACGAAGTGAAGAATGCGTTCGATAATCATTGGCCCAAGAAGTGAGGCGACATGCGGCATCGGACGTTCGGCCGACTCGGCTGGCGAATCAGTGAGATGGGCTACGGCATGTGGGGCCTGGCCGGCTGGACCGGCCGCGACGACGCGGAAACCCGCGAATCGCTGCAGTTGGCCGTCGATCTTGGCTGCAACTTCTTCGATACGGCCCTGGCCTATGGCGAAGGGCGTTCGGAGAAGTTCCTCGGCGAACTCGTGCGAGCGAATCCGTCGAAGCAACTCGTCGTCGCGTCGAAGATCCCGCCGAAGAACCGCAAGTGGCCGTCGCGGCGCGGCTTCCAACTCGACGACGTGTTCCCGGCCGACTACATCCGCTCGTCGACCGAAGTGAGCTTGAAGCACCTCGGCCTGCCGTCACTCGACCTAATGCAGTTCCACGTCTGGGAAGACGATTGGGCAGCCGACGATCGTTGGCAACGGGCGATCGCGGACCTCAAATCCGAAGGGCTCGTGAAGGGGTTCGGCATCAGCGTCAATCGCTGGGAGCCGACCAACGCGATCCGGGCGATCCGAACCGGGTCGATCGACGCCGTCCAGGTCATCTACAACTTGTTCGATCAGAACCCCGAAGACGACCTGTTCCCGGCCTGCCGCGAACACGGCGTGGCCGTCATCGCCCGCGTGCCGTTCGACGAAGGTAGTCTGACGGGCACGTTGACGAAAGAGACGCGCTGGCCGGCCGGCGACTGGCGGAACACCTATTTCGTCCCCGAGAATCTGATCGCCAGCGTAGACCGGGCCGATGCGTTGAAACCACTCGTGCCAGCAGGTTCGTCGATGCCCGAAATGGCGTTGCGGTTCATCCTCGCGAACCCGGACGTGACGACGATCATCCCCGGCATGCGGAAGGCGGCCCACGTTCGGGCCAACATTGCGGCCAGCGCTGCCGAACCACTCCCGAGCGAGCTATTGGCGAAGTTGAAGGCGCATCGCTGGGAACGAAAGCCAACGGAATGGTCGCAGTGAGGCGACTTCGCGGGAGCGAACGCTCACCGGCTCGCCCGATCTCGTCGCCTATTTTGACTTGGCCAGGTGATTCACGAACGCCGCGTGTTCGGGGCTCGCGAGGCCGCGGTCGAGCACGGTCAACGCCGTGTCCACATTGCGAGCGACCAGGGCCGGTACGTCGAGCCAGAGTCCGGGGAACGCTTCACTTCGATGAACGCCGTC
>JANLUE010001135.1:0-1981 GCA_031363325.1 Gemmataceae bacterium | reverse complement strand
GCCCCACGCCGATGGCGAACAACGTCCTTGAATCCAAACGCGACGTGGATGGAGATGGGCGAAGTGACGTGTTCTTCGGGAACGATGGGAACAACACGGGCCGGCTGCGGGTTTACAGCGGCGCGACCGGCACGGTCCTGTGGGACAAGATCATCCCAGCGCGTTTGCCGACCGAGGCCATCCCACTGAAATGTGGCGAGCGTCGTTCCGCCTGAATTCTTGGTTTCTGAGAGTCGATTCCAGGCGTCGTACTTGAATGTCCGACCTGTTTCATCTTTTGTGAGATTGCCGTCGGCGTCGTCGCGCTGGCGATCGACGTGATCTCATTTTGCTTGTTGTGACTGCGCGACTGAGCTGTCCCGTTTGTTGTTTGGCTGTCGAAGTTGCCAATCGCGTCGAAGTCCCACGCTTGGCTGCGCGTGGCCGCGCCCGTGAGGCCGGTCTTGGTGCCGTTCAAGGTGCCGCGCTGCATCGAGGTGATTGTCGTAGGCGTACAACTCGCTGTCCGCCGAACTAAGCGCGTTTTCTTTGTACAGCCGGTTCGAGTCGCGGTCGTATCCGTAATAGAAACGGTCTTTAGCTGTCGGCGTGCTCGTCGTCCAGCGTTGGTCGATCACGCGCCCCGCGAAGTCGAGGCCGATGTACTTGTCCCCGGCCGCCCCGTCTGATTCACCGGTTTGATTGATGGAGGTGAGGTCCACTCCCGACTGGGCGTGGCCGCGCTTCACCATACAGCCGCCGCGCGATGATCGCCGTCGGCCGGCCGAGGACTCGCGTCAGGATCACCGTTCGCGCTTCGGTCCCGGTCAATTTCCAGCTCCGTCGCAACGAATCCACGTCGACCGCGGAGCCTCGCTTCGTCAGCGTCACGTGGCCAACGTTCATCGCTTTGAGCCGTTCGCCGATCCGCCGGGCGTGGAACGGCAACACTTCGTCAACTTGATACGTCGTCGCGAATGGCGTCTCGTGGCGAACTTCGCCGGTGAGATAGGCGATGTCCGGGTCGATCGGGCGGGCGTCGAGCAATCGCCCCAGGTCCGATACGAGCCCCGAACGCACGACGGCCGGGTCGGGGTCGTAGAGGTACGCGAGCGGCGGGCCCGGCTCATCCGGCTGCGCCGGTTGATCGACCGCGATCGTCGCCCGGGCGGGCAAGACGGTCGCGCGTCGGCCAACCGATTTCGGCGGGCCGAACCACAGGACGCATTCCTTCAACTCGCCGGCCACGGAAATGAACTCGGCCTCCGCGTCGAACGTCCGTAGTTCGTCCCAGGGTGCTCCCGGAGCGGCCTTCACGGCGAGCGGGAAGCCGACCGAGAAACGGGCGGCCACATCGCCGAGGGCCGGAACGTATTCGCGGACGCGAATGTGTCGCTTGCCGTCGGCACGGCGATCCGGGTCGAAAAACGCGCCATCGAGGTGAGCGATCGGGGCTCGCAGCACGTCGCCTTCGAGAAACTCGACCCGGTCCGATTGACCATATGCTCGAACGTTCTCGGCCGCCATCGCGAGTCGAAGCGGCTCGATATCGACTGCGAGAACTCGATTTGAATTCGCCAGGCCAATCGCGTCGCCGCCGATTCCACAACACAGGTCGCCGACGCGATCGAAGCCCGCGAACCGTTCCGCCCGATAGGCCGCGATCGTTTCGCCCGACGATTGTTCGAGCCCCGCGCGCGTGAAATACATCGTGGCCGCGCGCGTGAACTTGCTCACCGCTTTTTGTCGCAACCGAACCGTTTCGATCGCGGAGCGGGCGAGGTCTTCGGGGAATTGTTTCCGCAACGTCTGGTGACTGGCGAGCAACGTGGCGTCGGTCGGGTCGAGGGCCGTCGCGGCCGTCAGGGCGCGTTGGCCGACGGGGGTCAACAACCGGTGGAAGTCCGCGAGGTCCATCGGCCATCAGAATACGATCTGGAACCGCGTGACGAACGAGTTCTGATGTTCGAGGCGATCGATCGGCCGACGGCCGAGCCGAACG
>JANLUE010000678.1:0-5025 GCA_031363325.1 Gemmataceae bacterium | reverse complement strand
GGTCCGTCGCCCAGCCGAGCGGCGGATCGACTCGACCGGCCGTTATGAGATACAACGCGAACGGCACGCTGGACACGACCTTCGATGGCGACGGGTTCAACGTGCTGAACCTCGCCAGCGGATTCGGCTATTTCTTCGGGGCGGCCTTCCAGGGAACGAAGATTGTCGCGGTCGGGTCCACTTCGGACAGCACCTTCGGCCCCCGGGTTCTGGTCGCTCGGTTCAACGCGGACGGGACCCTGGACCCCACGTTCGACGGCGATGGAATCGTTCAGACGAACGCGACTCCGCTCAACGAAGTGGCGTTCGCCGTGGCCGTCCAGTTGAACAATCGGATCGTGGTGGCCGGCAACGCCCAGGTCCAACAGGGCTCGGGCCACACCCGGGCCCTCGTCCTGCGCTACTACTCCGATGGCTCGCTCGACACCACGTTCGGCGGGACCGGACAGGTCGAGATCGATCTGGGGCCGACCGACGGAACCGCCACCAGTGTGCTGATCCAACCGGCGGACGGCAAGATCGTGGCCGCCGGTTACAGTTCGAGTTCCGGCGACAATCAGAGCTTCGCCGTGTTTCGACTGACGGCGCTCGGCGCGCTCGACAACACGTTCGACGGCGACGGGATCGTGAAGACAACTCCCACATTGACTGGGTTCCATTCCGCAGCCGACGCGGCCTTGACCATCGATGGCAAGATCGTTCTCGCCGGGGCGAGCACGCTCAACCCCGGACCGGGCACGAGTCACCGACCAGTAATCGCCGCCCTTCGGTACAACGCGAACGGTTCGCCCGACACAACCTTCGGCGGGACGGGCTATGTGATTACCGATTTGCCGGCGGAAGCGTACGGTGCGGTCGCCACGAGCGTGGCCGTCCAGGCGGACGGCAAGGTCGTGGCCGCCGGGAACGCGGTCGTTTTCGCCACGGGGCAGCATTCGATCGTCCTCCGGTACAACGCGGACGGCACCCTGGACTCGACCTTCGGAGCCGGCGGCACAACGATTATTCCCGGCGTCGTACTCACGGACTCCGTCGAGGGGAACGCCGCCGTGGCCCTTCAGCCGGACGGCGGCATCGTGACGGCCGGCCAGAACGATTACGGAACGATTCGCGACCTGGGCCTCGCCCGCTATACGAACGACGCGCTGACCGCCGTTGACGACGAATACACGTTGCTCCAAGACACTTCCATCACGCTCTCTCGGCCCGGGTACAAGGCGAACGACATCATGCCGGGGGCGGTCGAGCCGATCGGCAACTTGCTGACGGGCCCGACCCATGCCGCCAGTTTTAGTTGGGTCCCGAACGGAATCTTCGCGTACGTCCCGGAGGCCGGGTTCGTCGGCGACGACACAATTACTTACCGACTGTGGACGGTGGCCGGCACCAGCAATACGGCCACGATCACGATTCACGTCGTTCGGCCGAATGCGGCCCCGACGGCCGTTCGCGATGTCTATCAACTCCCGGAATTCAGCCCGCTCGCCGTCCAGGCAGAAGCCGGCGTCTTGGCGAACGATTCCGACCCGGACGGCGACCCGCTCTCGGCCGTCCTCGTCGATCCTCCACCGGTCGGCAACCTAACATTGGACCCGTCGGGCGCGTTCACCTACGAGTTTCCGGATGGGCTCGCCGGGTCGGTGACGTTCACCTATCGCGCGACCGATGGTGTCGCCGAGAGCGATCCGGTCACCGTGACGTTGACGCGCGGACTGGCCATCGCGGTGAACGGAAGCGTGCTCGCGATTCGCGGCACCAACGGCTCGGACATCGTGCGCTTGCGGCCAATCCGCGCCGCGATCCTCGTCGAGATCGTGTCCCCGGAGGGGGTGATTCGGCAGACCGTTCGACCCGTCGGCGCGCCGCGCTTCACGCGCGTCGATGTGTTGACGGGCGACGGCGACGATCGTCTGGAAGCCGCGAGCCTAACGGTCCCGATTCGCGTCGAGAGTGGGGCCGGGAACAACAGCCTGCGCACCGGTCGCGGCCGGGACACGATCGTGGCCGGGTCGGGAAACAACTTCGTCAATGCCGGGATCGGAAGCGATTCAATCACCGTTGGCAACGGACGCAATGAGATTCAGGCCGGAACGGGAAACGACACCGTCACTTCGGGAACCGGGGGCAGTTTCATCGACGCCGGGGCCGGCAACGATCAAATCACGGCGCTCGGCGGAAACAACTACATCGTGGGCGGCGCCGGAAACGACGTGCTGATCGCCGGCGCCGGGCTCGACTCGATCGATGGCGGGAGTGGCAAGGATTTGCTCGTCGGAGGAATGGGGGCCGATCGACTCGAAGGTTCGAGCGGCAACGACATCTTGATCGACGGAACGGTGGCGCTGGTGAACTCGTCGGACAATTTCTACCAGGTGCTCGTCGACTATCGGCCGAATTACCGGCCGTCGCTGATCGACATCAGTTCGCGGATCGCCGTGACATTCGACGACGGCGCGGCCGACACCCTGGTCGGGGCCGCCGGCGTCGACTGGTTCTGGAGCATCGACGCGTTCGACACCCTCGACCGCCGACCAACCGAGCCGCTCAACGCGCAGTCGTAAGCGGGGGACGGCTGCGAGCCGCGTTTCTCAAATGGTAGCCCGACGCGTCAGCGAGGGTCGGCGGCGCGTCCCGGATGCGGGCAGGCGCTTGTTGGATGGTAGCCCGACGCGTCAGCGAGGGTGCGTGTTGCGAACCAGAAAACACTTTTTCTTCGGGGAGGTTTTGCCGACCCTCGCTGACGCGTCGGGCTACCATCCGAGGAACGCCGGTTTTGCCAACCCTCGCTGACGCGTCGGGCTACCATCCGAAGAACGCCGGCAGCCATCACCTGATCGAGGGTCGCTCCTCGGCTACGGGCCGTCCGATGATTGGCTAGCCCCTTGACAGGGGGTTCGCGAACGGGGATGATTCTCCCATCGCTTCTTCACGGACTCGCGGCATGTCGCTCCATCAATACGCCTGCCCCAAATGTGGGGCGGTTCTGCAGTCGGCACGCGATGTGGCCGGCCTCGCCGTTCGATGCCTGGGGTGCCAGGCGGTCTTCTCGGCCGGGGGCAAGCCGCAATCGGCCCCGGTCGTCCCAGCGTCGATCCCGGTCGGCCGACCCGAGCCGGCCGTCGCGCGAACGCCACCGCCGGTGCAACGCAAGGTCGTCAAGCGAATCGTTCGCCGAGCCGAGGTCGAGGATTCTCGGCCGATTCTGCCACCGATTCCGAAGAAAAGACGCGTTCGCGGCCTGGCGGTCGCCACGGTTCTGATCTTCGCGATCGCCGGCGCGGGCGGGGTCACGTTCCTGATCCAGAAGAACAGAAAGAAGGACGAACCGGTCGTCGCGCTCGGCACTCCGAAGGACGAGCCGAAGCCGGTCACCAAGCCGAAGGCGAAAGAAGAAGACGAACCGACGAAAGTGCCGGTCGCAAACCCGCAAGTTGGTCGAAACGAGGAAGAGGAGGCCGTCCCGGATCGCAAGCCGAAAGAACCGAAGAAGGGCGAGCCGAAGTCGGGCGACCTCGCGCTGGAAGGAACCAAGGTTCCCGACCCGAAGGGGCCCGACGTCAAACCGAATCCGCCAAAATCGCCCACGCCCACGCCGAAGACGGATGAACCGAAGCGCGATCCCGGTGACGGCGTGGCCGCGGCGAACGGCCAGATTCCGCCGACGCTGCTGGCCAAGCTCAAGGCCGCGACCGTGTTCATCAAGGTCGACCTCGGCCGGCTCGGCCACGGCTCGGGGTCCGGCTTCGTCCTCCGAGTCGAGGACGATACGGCCCTGATCGTCACCAACGAACACGTGGCCGTCCCGAAATTCAAGAACGCGCCGCTCGGCGGCAATGTTGGCGTCCCCAAATACGAATTGGTCTTTCATAGCGGCCGCAAGAACGAATTCGTTCGCGAAGGCGAGTTGATCGCGACCGATGCCCCACGCGACTTGGCCGTTATTCGGGTGACGGGTGTTCGCGGCAACGCCGACTTCCCGGCCCCGTTGAACACGACGGACAAAATCAATCTGACCGAAACGATGCCGATCTACATCATCGGCTTCCCGTTCGGCGAGATGCTCTCCGCGGGAATCGGCAACCCGACCTGTACCATTGGCAAGGGCAGTGTGTCGTCGATCCGCGAGGACGAGAACGGCGGGCTTTCGGTCATTCAAATCGATGGCGACGTCAACCCCGGCAACAGCGGCGGGCCGGTCGTCGATACGCGGGGCCGACTCGTCGGCGTCTGCGTGGCGAAGATTCGCGGGACCAACATCGGCCTCGCGATCCCGCCAATCGAATTGGCCCGCATGCTCGATGGTCGAACCGGCGACGTGGCCGTCCGCGTGAAGAAGAACGACGGCTCGTCGGCGATTGTGGAAGTCCGGGCGGCGCTCATCGACCCATTCAGCAAGATTTCAAAAGTAGTGATGTTGCACACCCGCTCGGACAACCTGCGCACGAAACCGAAGCCCGGCAAGGATGGCGAATGGGAAGCGATTTCGGGTGCCGAGAAAACCAGTCTGAAGATCGAAGGGAACTACGCGGTTGGCGAATTGAACCTGTTCTCGAAAGACGTAACCGCCCCGATGGTCTTCCAAACGGCAACGACGAACAAGACCGGCAAGACAACATACTCGGAACCGATCATTCACAATTGGAACCCGCCCCGTGGCGATTTCCCGATACCCGGTGGCGGAATGGCGCCGGTGTTTCCGCCGGTCGGTCCGGGGGGTGTACCCGGCTTCCCGCCCGGCGGAATTCCCGGTGGCCCACCACCGATGGGCGTGCCCGGCGGCCCGAAGCCTCCGGGCGCGGGCCCGACACCGCCGGGTCAAATCCCCGGCATGCCGGGCGTGCCAATCCCCGGCCCCGGCCGACCGGGCGGGCCTCCAGGCGGTAAGCCGGGCGGCGGCAAGGGGATTGAGTGATCAACGCTCGAACTTGACCGGCTGCGCGATCGACACGTATTGTGAAACTGATGATCAAGCGAGAGCGACCATGCCGGTTTCTACTCAAACACCAACGCGATTGGACGCGGGCC
>JANLUE010000599.1:0-1605 GCA_031363325.1 Gemmataceae bacterium | reverse complement strand
CTTGCCCCTTCCAAGCAAACCAACTTGAGGGAAGCCATTGCGGCGTCACCCGAGGGGCTAATGCCCCCCGGCTCGCCTATTCAACAAAAACTCCGGTTCTCACTGTGATTCGGGTTTAAGTCGAAGGGTGATGGATTTGTGCCCACATTTTTCTGTCAGACCGACAACGGAACTGAGTATTTGCAAGGCACAGTCCTCTCCGCTGGAAGCCCAGTGCGCTGCACCCGCCAAAAACTCCGAACCTCAAACTCGAGAAGGTTTAACTTGCCGAGTGGGACGGAATCGGTTAAGTTCACCAGACTGGTCGGCATTCGATCCCGCGTCCACTTTGGGTCTTCGCATATGAGAAATACGCAGCGACTCGCCTGTCTCGTCACCCTGCTCGGGGCCGCGTTCGTTTCGGCGGACGAAGCGAAACCGGTGGCCACCAAGGTCGTCGAGCCTTCGCACGAGAAGCTGGCGGCCATCAAAATCACCGGCGACAACGGCTGCGGTTTGCAAACGCTGTGTGCCGACTCCGAAGGACGAGTCCTCGCGCTGGTCGCGCCGCCACGCTACTTCGACGCGGCCAAGAAGGACGTGACCAGCGAAGTTCGCGTCTTGACCCCCGACGGCAAGTCGGCCGGCGAATGGAAAGTTCCGTTCCACGCTCATTCGTTGAACGTCGGGCCGGACGGTTCGGTCTACGTGGCCGGCGATGGCAAAGTCGCTCGCTTCGACAAGGCGGGCAAGCCGCTCGGTCAGATCGAGTTGCCGCACATCGCCGAGTTGCTCAAGGATCAAACGACCCTGAAGACGCGGGCGGAAGAACAGATCAAGGCCCAGAAGGATTCGTTCGAACAGGCCCGCAAGCAGTTCACCGAGCAGAAGGAAAAGCTCGAGAAGAAGAAGGCCGAGGACTTGACCAAGAACGAAGCCAAGCAACTCGAACAGTTCAAGGCGATCCTGAAGTCGTACGAAGAGTCGGCCCAATTTTACGACAAGATGACCGTCGAATCCGTCGTGAGCGACCTCGTGGGGCGGCTCAAGATCATCAACGGCATCGCGCTCTCCGAAAAGGATCTGTTCCTCGTCTGCGGTGAAACCAAAGGATACGGCTACGCGATCTGGCGAATGACGCACGACTTCAAGGACGCCAAGCAAGTGAAGGGCGGCGTGGGCGGATGTTGCGGCCAGATGGACATTCAAGTCGCGGGCAACGACTTCCTGCTCGCCGAGAACACCAACTACAAGTTCGCCCGCTACGACCGGGACGGCAAGTCGGTCGGGGCCTGGGGCAAGGGCCTGTTGGTCGAGCCAGGCAAGGAATGCCCGCCGGATTGCTTCGGCGGCTGCTGCAATCCGATGAACCTGCGCGTCGACAAGTCGGGCGACGTGTTGACGGCCGAATCGGAGGGGATCATCAAGCGCTTCTCGGCGAAGGGCGAGTTCCTCGGCACCGTGGCGAAGGTCGCGCTCACCGGGGGTTGCAAGAACGTGGCCGTCGCGGTCACTGCGGACCGCGTGTACTTCTGCGATCAACCGGGCTCGCAAGTGATCATCTTCGCCAAGAAGCCGACGAAGTCGGCGGCTGGCGGGAACTGAGGGTCCGGACAGGTTGGAAAC
>JANLUE010000597.1:0-2919 GCA_031363325.1 Gemmataceae bacterium | reverse complement strand
CATCACTTCTCATTATTTGCCGAGCTTGGCGATCTCAGTCGCCACGCGCTTGACCGCGTCTTCGTTCAATTCGCCCGTTCGAAAGGCGAAGTTCGAGACGACCTTGCGCTTGTGGAAGAGCAGCACCGTGACCTCGGCGTCGTCGGCGAGCTTGTAGGTCGGTGGGCCGACCGGGTCGTCGAACACGCCGACCGGCACGCCCTTCAAGCCGCCGTCTTTGGCCCATTTACCGAGATCGTCGAGCGACACGGTCTTCTCGCCAAGGACGGTCAGCCAAGCCCGAAGTTCGTCCTTCGGCCGCGCCGCGATGGCCGAGTCGAGTTCGCCCGCGAGCTTGGTCAACGACCCCGGCAGCGCCCGCGCGAACACGATCACGCCCGGCTTGTCGGCCGTCTCGCACACGTAGCACGTCTGCTGCCCCCGTTGCGGCCCACTCGCGACCAGGAAGCTATAAGGCCCCGGCCGCTGCCCCACCTGCGGCCCGGACACGCACGGGTCCTTCGCGGCGAGCGGGGCGGCGAGGACAAGAAGTACGCAACAACGAATCGACATCGGTGAATTCCTTGACTCAAAGGCGCTGCGGAAACACTCGATCGGTCTCGTCGCCATTCCCTAGCAGAATTCTCGCACAAATACATCTCTGGCATCTATACTGCTTCAATACACAGATTCAGCCCGCACATTTGGGGTTACCGAATGAATCTTGAGAATAGCTTTTTGATTGGCACCCTTGCACTTCAGCACCAACTCGTCACGCCCGACGCCCTCATTCAAGCCGTGAATATGCGGCTCCTTCAAAGGGACAGGGAACTCCGACTCGCGTGCCCGACCTGATCGCGACCGTCTGCAAAGTCGTTGGCATCGAACCGGCTTCGTGAACGCGGCCCGGTCCGGCAACTTGAACCACGGCGAACTTCGCAACTTGATGACGATCGCCGACCGCGACCGCGACGGCAAACTCACGGAGGCGGAACTGACGTTGTGGCTCGACGCGATCGAATTGGTCGCGAAAGCGCACGTGCTGGTCAGCGTGCTCGATCACGGGCGTGGCTTGTTCGAATTGCTCGACGCGGACCACGACGGTGCCCTTTCCGTCCGCGAACTCCGCGGCGCGTGGACGCGCCTGAACGAGGCCGGCTGCATCAAGGAGGGTGCGTTCGACCGGGCGACTCTGCCGCGCCAGTTGATCGCGACCGTCACTCGCGGCCTGCCCAAATCCCCCCTGGGTCGCGCGATTCAAACGGGCCCGGCGTGGTTCAAAGCGATGGACCGCAATGCCAACGGCTTCGTCTCGCTGCGCGAATGGACCGGCAAGCCGGAATTATTCCGCACGCTCGATACCGACGGAGATGGCTTGCTGAGTTCGGACGAAGCGGGCAAAGCCGAACGGAAATGATCGCGTCGAACGCCGAGTTTTCAGTCCGACTCGGGTTTAACTCGCCTTCCAGGTAGGCGTAGCGGATCAATGACTGTTGCCCAACACGAAACGGTAGAGTCGAGGAGTGACGCGGAGGCGGGCCTTCCGATGGCATGCTCCTGACGCCTCGATCTATGGCTGTGGGGACGGTTTCCCCAGGTTGCATGCTCTCGCGTCAGCCGTCGTCTCGGGTCGCCCGCCTCGATTCGGACGAGTATCGTCAACGCATCGGCGCATCGGGCGTGCCGATCAGTTCGAGTGCCCGGCACGCCCGACGCGCGGAAGTTGCTCGAAGCATGGGCTGGCGGGGTGAAGGATGCGCCACTCACGCAGGCGGCGAGCGGGGCGCTGCAGCGCTTGGCGAGATGAGCATGTGTCACTTCCCAACCCGAACGTACATTCTCAAGCCAGTATCTTCTTCACGACTTCGCCGTGCACGTCGGTCAAGCGGAAGTCGCGGCCGGCGTGGCGGTAGGTGAGCTTCGTGTGCTCCAGACCTAACAGGTGCAGAATCGTCGCGTGGAAGTCGTGGACGTGGACCATGTCTTTGCCGACGGCCGCGCCGAGTTCGTCCGTTTCTCCATATGTGATGCCGCCCTTCACGCCGCCGCCCGCGAGCCACGACGAGAAACAGGCCCCGTGATGGCCTCGACCCCGCGTGCCGTCCTGGCCGGGCGTGCGGCCGAACTCGGTCGTCCAGACGACAAGCGTTTCGTCGAGTAACCCACGTCGCTTCAGGTCGATGAGCAAGGCGGCGATCGGCTTGTCGATGTTCTTGGCGAGCGGCTCGTGCTGGATCATGTCCGCGTGGGCGTCCCAGTTGTTCGACGCCCCGGTGTCGATCAATTCGACGAACCGCACGCCGCGTTCGCTGAGTCGTCGGGCGATCAGGCACTGCCAGCCGAAGCTGTCGGTCTGGCCTGGCTTGAGCCCATACAGCTCGAGCGTCTCTTTCGTTTCTTTGGAAAGGTCGAAGGCCTCGGGGGCTTCGGTCTGCATCTTGGCGGCCGTCTCGAAGGCCTGGATGCGGGCCGCCAAATCGGAATCGTGGCCGTTCCGCTTCAGATGTTCTTTGTTGAACGCCTCGGTCAGACCAAGCTCGAGTTCCTGCAACCCCTTCGCGGTCGTTCGCCGAGCGAGGTTCGGAATCGGGTCGGCCCCGGAGACCACGCGTGTGCCTTGATGGTACGCGGGCAGGAAATCGTTTCCGTAGACCTGCGTGCCGGCGTACGGCATGTGTGGCGCGATCACGATGAACGACGGCAAGTTCTGATTCACGGTGCCGAGGCCGTAACTCACCCACGAGCCCATGCTCGGCCGGGTGAAGAAGAACGACCCGCAGTGCATCGCCAACGTGGCTTGATAGTGTTCGTTGTCGTCCGATTTCATCGAGCGAATGACGCAGATGTCGTCCATCCGTTGGCGCACGTGCGGGAACAGTTCGCTGACCATCGTGCCGCACTTGCCGCCCGGCTTGAACTCCCACAACGGCTTGACCAGCG
>JANLUE010000556.1:0-4756 GCA_031363325.1 Gemmataceae bacterium | reverse complement strand
TTGCCTACACGCACCGAAGCGACTGACCCAGTCATGACAAAATTCTTCGGTCATATCGATCAAATCAAACCAGAATCGGAAACGAAAATAAGTGCCAAAGAAAACCCCCCAACCGACAATCCCCCCGCGTGAACGTGCTTTCCGCGTTGGCGCGGAAGTCGAGTGGAACAACAAAACCGAGTTCTACGACCGAGACTTGAACAACTTCCGCTTGCTCAAAGAACTGCGCGTCCTGTCGGTTGGGGTGATCATCACTCGGGCCAGCGAGTTGCAAGCGTTGTTTGATTCACTCGGAAAAGGCAATTCCTACGGGAACTCTACAACGCATTGGGACAAGCTGATCCCCAAGGTCGACGGAGGAGGCGCGGGTTGCTGCCCCCTCCTGTTGATCGGGATGGGGATGGACTGCTACGACGCATCGGCCTAGCCAACCGCGAACAAGTCGGGCGACTTGTACTTCCCATTCGGCATGTATCCGCGATAGTTCGGCCGATTATCTTCGTAAGTATCCGCTTGATCGCCCCACCATTCCCAGCCCGGACGCCGATTGCGTGCGAACAATTCAAGAAATGGGCCTGGGCTGCACTCTTCAATGATCTTGTAGGCCTCGTCCGGCTTCCGGGAGTGCTCTTCCTTTCGGCTGACGATCACGTTGACTTGCGTCCGGCCGGGTTGAAGCGTTCGCAGCTTTCCCCGAGTGCCGAAGAGAATCATCTCAGTGACGTTCCGGAAATAGAAGCCGACACCACGGCCGTCCGGCCCACCATCCTTACGGGTCTTGTACCAAACGATGTTCGTCTTGTAGGTAAATCCCCATTGTTTCATGATTTGGAGCCCTTCGAGAAGCAAGGCGTTCGGGCACCACATGTAGAGATGGCTTTGCGGCTTTGCATGCCTCGCGACCGGCAGCGCGGCGATTTCCTCAAAACTCATCGTTTCGTATCGCTTCAATCGCTTGTGTTCCGGGGCCATCTTACCCGTTCGGTTCGCGAATCGCCACGGTGGATCAATCAAAATTGTCCCGTAGCGACCGTTCAAGCCTTCGAACGTCGTCACTGGCATCGTTCGTCTCCATGGCTATTGCCATCCGACTTGCCCAAGGTTAAGGTTAGAGATTATGCCAAAGCGGTCACGCAAGCAAGCACGGTTGCCCGATCTAAACCGAATGGCCGCGGGGACTTTACACGCCCTCGTTAGCGAGCACGAACCGGAGCGTCCGCAGGAAGGGAAAGACCCGGCAGCCGTGGCGCTCGGCAGGAAGGGTGGGCTGATTGGCGGGAAGGCGAGAGCGGCGGCGATGACGAAAAAACAGAGGATCGCGTCTGCGAAGAAAGCAGCGGCCGCTCGTTGGGGCAAGAAAGGCTAACTGCGGCTGACCACAAACGAGCGGTTATCTCAATTCGTCAATCGCTTCTCTCCATTCCACGCTCAATTGTTGGCCAGTCGCCCGTCGGAAACAGACTTCGCCACCGACTCGAATCGAGCGTCGTGTCGCGTGGCCGGAGCTCCGGCGCTTCGTCGAGGCGGCTCGCGGCGAC
Source organism: Gemmataceae bacterium (assembly GCA_031363325.1). GTDB lineage: Bacteria > Planctomycetota > Planctomycetia > Gemmatales > Gemmataceae > SIAJ01. The sequence goes on along the minus strand of JANLUE010000556.1, from coordinate 3,218 downwards.
GATCGAACGGGCGTCGAGCCCGAGCGTCGCTGCGATTCGTTGGCCCATTTCGAGCCGCGACATTCGCTCCGGCCCGCCGACGTGGAACACTCCCGTCTCGGTTGATTGTGTGATGTCGATCAACGCACTCGCCGCGGTCGCCAGATCGAGCGGCGTTCGCCATTCGTCGTGGAACAACTTCACGGGCTGGCCCGCGCGAAGGGCGGCCACGGTCGCGTCGAAAAATGTGGGCCGACCGACGAGCGACGGGCCGTACAGCAAGCTCAGCCGAACGATTGCGTGATTCGGAAACGTGCACACGGCCAGTTCGGCGGCGGCCTTCGTGCGGCCATACTCGGAGAGAGGATTCGGCACGGCACCTTCGCCGTACGGGGCCGACTCGCCATCGAAGACAAGGTCGGTCGAAACGTAAACGAATCTCGCGCCCTGCCGATGGGCCAGGTCCGCGAGCCGGGCGGTCGCCACCAGATTGACGGCTGCCGCCCGCGCCGGATCGCGATGGCAGTCGCTCACGGTCGCCAGCGCGGCCGCGTGAATTACGTGCGTGGGCCGAGCGGCAAGGAACGCATCAACAACGGTGAATTCGTTCGTCAGGTCGAGGAACTGCGAATTGGTCCAGGCGACGAACGGCGAATCGCGTCGTGCCAATTCGCGGACGATGTACGCTCCGAGGTTGCCGCCCGCGCCGGTGACGAGAAGACTCATGCGCGTGTCACTCGAACGGTGGCCCCTGGACGCTTGCGGACATCCGGCAACAGTGCCGAGCCCAGGCCCGGCTTCGTTGGCGCGGGGATGTGGCCGTCAACGACCGCCGGCACTTCGGTCGCGAGGTCGGGGTAGTTCACGCGGAGATAGGCTCGCACGCTTTCCTGATAGATCGCGTTCGGCGCGTTGATCGCCAGGTGGATGCCGGCGTAGAGCGTGAACGGGCCGGTGCAATCGTGCATCGCGACCGGTCGCTTGTATGCTTCGGCCATGCCGCAAATCTTCTTGCACTCCGTGATGCCCCCGGCCCAGGTCGGGTCGATCATCACGATGTCGGCCGCCTGTTTTTCCAGGAGCGGCCGATACTCGTAGCGCGTCGCCAGATATTCACTGGCAAGGAGTGGCGTCGTCGTGCCGCGTCGAAGTTCAGCGAGCGCGTCGATGTCGTCGGCCCGCATCAGGTCTTCGAGCCAGGCCGGGCGAAACTCTTCCACCGCTCGGGCGATCTTGAGCGCGGCCGGCAACGACCACAGGCCATGCCCTTCGAGCATCACGTCCATGCGATCGCCGACCGCCTTGCGAATTTGGCGGAACGGCTCGACGGCGCGATCGATGTCCGCCGCCGAAATGTCGTGCCCGCCCAGCGAGCGAATCGTCGGGTCGAACATGCCGCGGAAGTTTCGCCAGTTGTCCCAGCCGCCCGGAAAATGCGCCACGTAGTCGAACGGCCAGATCTTCATCCCGGTCAGGCCTTCGGCGAGCAACTCCTGCGCGAGTTCGCCCGGCCGCTCCATGAAACCGGCGAGGTCCTCGTACTTGCCGGACGAACTCTCCGTGCCGTATCCCGTGCCGCCCTTGGTCGAGCGCCCATAGCCCGGCCCGCCGCACGTGTTGTAAGTCTTGATCCGATCGCGCACGGCCCCGCCAAGCAATTGCCAGATCGGCACGCCAGCCGACTGCCCGAAGATGTCCCACAAGCAACAGTCGATCGCGGACAGACCCCGAAGTTCGGCGCCCTTACCGACCGTGTGCGCGATCACCTCGTAGAGTCGGCGCCAGTGCAGTTCGATGGCGAGTGGATCGTGGCCGAACAACATCGGCGCTGCGAAGTCGTGGACGAACCCGGCTACGGCCGTCGGCGCGTAACAGGTGTCCGACCAACCGGTCAGCCCTTCGTCGGTGTGAACACCGACGAACAGGATGGCCGGGTATTCCGGAACGTGAACGGTCTCGAGGGCGGTGATTCTCATGGAGAAATCCTACGCGCTTTCAGCCTGTTGAATCCCGTTGGGCGTGAAGTCCTCGGCACCATTTCCCGGAATCGGCTCGACCGTAGAACAACGATGTGGCCAAACGAGACCCACTGCAGCCGCGACGTTGCGCCGAACTCCTATCCGCCCTGGCGGCCCCGGAGCGACTCGGCATCGTGCGCTTGCTCGCCGACGGCCCGCACAACGTCACGCAAATAATCGCCGCCTTGAAGATCCCGGCCCTGAACGTGTCGCACCACCTGACCGTCCTGAAGACGGCCCAACTCATCCGTGGCGACAAGCAAGGCCGATTCGTCGTCTATTCCTTGCGCGACGGGGTCTTGAACGAAGTGATCGAGGCCGGCGTCCCAAAGGAATCGCTCGACCTCGGTTGTTGTCAAATCTTGTTGCCGGCGGACGAATAATGCGAAGGAAAACTGATTGAGAGAACCTCGTCTCACGGTTTTTCAGCCAACAGGATCTCGATCTTCGCGCGCATCTCCTTCTCGCCTTTGGTCTCTTTCCAATTCAGCTCGCCGTACCAGCGGAATCGGACATCGCCTTTTTTGTCGATGAGATAGACGGCTGGCCAGTAGCGGTTGTCCCAGGCTTGCCAGGTCTTGCCGGCGTTGTCGATGGCGATCGGATACTCGATCTTGTTCTCCTTGACCTTGGCGCGGACCTTCTCGACGACTTTCTCACCTTCGGACTCCGGCGTATGAACGCCGAGCACGGTCAGGCCCTTGGCCGCGAAGTCCTTGTGCCAGCCCGTGTACCACGGGTGGTTGCGGACGCAGTTGATTCACCCAAACGTCCAGAAGTGCAAAGCGACGACCTGGCCGCGCAGCGACTTGAGGGTCAGCGGTTTGGCGTTCACCCAATCCTCGATGCCCTCGAGTTCCGGGGCCGCGACTTTCAACTCCGCGACTTGCCCCTTGGCCATTGGCGTTGCGGCCGACGCGACCAGCACGCATACGGCCAGGGCGGGTAAGGTTCGCACGTCGAGTCCGATCGTTGATGTGGGCGTGAGATTGGATGATACAGTGCGGCGGAGGTTACCGCGTAATTGACCTTAGAGCGCCTTGCAAGTTGATTTAGCATGTCCCTGGGCGACCCCGGCCTCGAAGCCATCGGCCGGGGCTAGCTGCTAGTCGCCGAAGCGGCTCCTGAAACCAGACCGCTTCGCCGTCTCGGACTTGGCTCCGGATCGGGGAGCCGCTTCGGCGACACGCAGATAGCCCCGGCCGATGGCTTCGAGGCCGG
>JANLUE010000500.1:0-1831 GCA_031363325.1 Gemmataceae bacterium | reverse complement strand
TTCCGTTTGCGATGATCGACCGGAGCCCCGTACTTGCTGCCGTACTTGGACTTGGCCGGCTTTTCTTCTTCGGCCGGCTTCGTGCGAATCGACTTGGATTTCGTCGAACTGGGCGCGGGGGCCGAAATTGGCGCGTCGGTGTTGAACTGGAAGTCGCTTTCGGGGCCGGCAGTCTCGGCCGGGAAGTTCGTTACTTCGAGGACGAAGCGCGTCTGACACGCTTTGCAGGTGACGCCCGTGCGTGCCGACTTGGGCCGTACGCGCACGGACTTGCCGCATTCGGCGTTTGGGCAAGTAATCGGCACGTAGCCATCGGGCGCGAGTTGTCCGCTGACGTTCATACTGGGCCCCGAAAAAATGGATCCGCGATCTGTTCTCACGAGTGATGTGATTATGGACGACTACCCAACGAAAATGCAAGCGAAATCAACCCGAGTTTCGCGGGCGAGCCAACGGCTCGCCCGGCTAAACACCCGCCGCCTTCTTTAAAGCGGACGCCTTATCTGTTTTTTCCCAGGTGAATTCCTTGCGTTCGCGGCCGAAATGCCCGTGCCGGGCCGTTTCCTTGTAGATCGGCCGACGTAGGTCGAGGCTCTCGATGATCCCCTTGGGGGTCAAGCGGAAATGCTCGCGGATCAGGCCGATCAGCTTCTCTTCGCTGAGCGACTTGATCAGCGTACCGCTCGTGTTCACCCAGATGGACAGTGGGTCCGGGTGGCCGATCGCGTAGCTGAGTTGGACTTCGCATTGCCTGGCGAGGCCCGCGGCCACAACGTTCTTGGCGATGTAGCGTGCCACGTAGGCCGCACTGCGATCGACCTTGGTCGGATCCTTGCCGCTGAAGGCCCCGCCGCCATGTCGGCCCCGGCCGCCGTACGTATCCACAATGATCTTGCGGCCCGTCAGCCCGCAATCGCCGTGCGGCCCACCGACCAGGAAGCACCCCGTTGGGTTGATGTAACACTTGATGCCGTTCGACGGGACCGGTGTCTCGGGCCGATCGGGCGACATCATGACGAGGGGGCCCTTGAGCAAGTCGGGTCGCTCCGCCTTCAGCGCCGGGGAGATCAGCTTGTCAATGATTTCCTGGCGTGCATCGTCCGTGAAGCAGTCGGCCCCGTTCCGACGGACCATCGCCGTCCGATCGTGCTGAGTCGAAAGGACAATGGTGTCGAACCGACTCGGCTGGCCGGCCGTGTCGTATTCGACCGTGACCTGACTCTTGGCGTCGGGCCGCAAGAACTTGATGCCCCCGGACGACCGCAATTCGGCGTGGCTCTCGACGAGACGATGCGCCACGTGGATCGGCAACGGCATGAGCGCGGGTGTCTCGTCGCAGGCGAACCCGAACATCATGCCCTGATCGCCGGCCCCGCCAACATCGACCCCCATCGAGATGTGCGGCGACTGGGCGTGAACGTAGCTGATCACGTTGCACGTATCGGCCGTGAACTCCATCTCGGGGTCGGTGTAGCCGATCTCCTTGATCGTCTCGCGGGCCAGGGTTTGGATCGCCCCGACCGTAAGCGGAGCACGCGTGGTGATTTCACCGGCGACCACAGCCAGGTTGGTGGTGACAAGCGTCTCGCAGGCCACGCGGCTGGTCGGATCGTGCGTGAGGCAGAAGTCGAGGACCGCGTCGGAAATCTGGTCGGCCACCTTGTCGGGATGGCCCATCGACACGGACTCGCTGGTAAACAGGAAACGCTCGCTCACCGCAGGCTCCGGAGAAGTGGGGCGAGACGCCCCGCGTGGGAATCGAACCGATCCAGTTTATGTCACGGCACGCGGTGAGGCGAGAGAATCGGGGTTGTCGCATCAGCGAGCCGTC
>JANLUE010000457.1:0-7872 GCA_031363325.1 Gemmataceae bacterium | reverse complement strand
GATCAGACCAAGAAGTTCGAGTTGTATCGCGATGTTCTGAAGGTGTCCGAGTACTTGCTGTTCGACCCGTTCGGCGATTGTCTGAAGCCCCGGTTCCAGGGCTATCGCCGGGTCGGGACGCAATACCGACCGATCGCCCTGGACGACGACGGTCGGCTGTTAAGCAAGCAGTTGAACCTCATGTTCGAGCCGCATGGCGAGCACCTGCGAGTAGTGAATCCGGCCATCGGCTACCAACTCGAAGCGAGGCGCGGGACCAGGCGCTCGAGCGGGCCTCGCAGGCCGAGGCTCGAGCCACACAGGCCGAAGCGCGAGCCCGATCGGAGGCCGCCGCGCGATTACGTGCCGAAACCGAGAACGAGCGACAACGACGGGAAATCGAGGAGCTGCGCCGTCGTCTCGGTCAGCGCTAGCGGACGGATCGTTCCTATTTCCTCCCGCCGCGAAGCGCCTCCTCCGCGTCGCTTCGAACTCGCGTGATCTCCGCCGATTCGACGTCTCCCAGTTCCCGCGCGGGCTTCGCCTCGGCGGACCGACCGCGAGCGAACGACTCTTCGGCCGATTTCCGTTCTCCGAGCAGTGCCTGGCAGCTCGCCATCAGGTAGTCGCGGACCGGGCCTGTGTCGGGCTTGAGGGCTTCGAGCATCAGCAATGCTTCGCGTGGCCGACCGAGTCGCAGTTCCGCGGCGGCGAGGGCGAGCAGCAATTGTGTCGGCGGGTCTTTCGACTTCGCCAACGGTGCGCCGAGCGCAATTGCTCGCTGGGGGTCTTGTACCTCGGGCGGCCCGAGCGCCCACAATCGGGCGAGCCAGACGATCGGCTCAACGGCGGTCGGGTCCAGGCTGAGGGCGATCTGCCAGTCGTCCCGGGCGGCCGTGAACGATCCGCCGTGCCAGTGAAATTCACCACGTTCGCGATGCAGCTTTCCACGCCACTTCGGATCCGGGCCGGCCGAATCGATCGCGCGCGTCCCATCGACGATCGCGCCGGGATAGTTCTTCTTCGTCGCTTCGACCCAGGCGATGTTCCGCCAGCGCGTGCTGGCCGTCGACGGCAATGGGATTCGGGGGCCACGTTCAACGACGATCGGCCGAACCAAGATTGGCTTGGCCGCGGGCAAGTCGCCAAACCGACCGGCGTCGAGGCCGAGCTCGCGCAACTCGATGGCGAGACGACGAAAGTCCCACACCGAAACATCCAGGCCGGCTCGGGTGACCGCCAGGCGACCTCCATCCGGGCTGAACCGCAGCTCGACGGTACCGCCCGGGTCCGGGTGCGTCAGTGTCGCCGCCGTGGCCCCGCTTTCGGGGTCGAACAATCGAATCTGCGTTCGCGAGGTGGACATGGCGAGCAGCCCCGTACCCGGTTGAAACGCCAGCGCCGGGAAGCAGTGAGGATCGACCTCGTCGCGTGGGAAGGATCGAACTTTCTCCCAGCCATCCACACGGTAGACGTGCGCTTCCATTCGCCCGGCCGTTGCGAACCATCGGCCGCCCGGGTCGAAAGCGATCGCCCCATGAACGTCCGCATGGACGACGGAATTGCCGGCCGGGTCGAACACGCGCGTACCCTGGAAGTCGGTCGAAGCGGCCGCGATCCAACGGCCATCGCGGCTCACCTCCACAAAGTCCGGGTCGTGCATTTTCGCGAGCAGGCGGTGTTGCTTCTTGGCCTCGGGGTCGGCGAAATTCAGTACGCGCTCGCGGCGATCAGGAATGATCAGGACTTTGCTATCGCCGCTCCAGGCCGCGTGCCGACCGTCGTTGACCGGCGGGTCGAAGTTGAAGCGCTTGAAGAGTTCGCCAAACCCCTTCTCGGGGGGCGATGGATTCGGTGGGCCGATGTGAAGTGTGCCGCCAGCGATTCGCTCGGGCCAGATCCACGCACCCGTGAACCGCGTGATCGTCACGAGCGCGCCGCCGTCCGGTCGGAACGCCACGGTGCCGCAATCGTCGAGTTCAATCTCGCCCACCTTGGCGTGCGTGTCGGCCGCGAGGAAGCGAACGCCTCGCCCATCGAACAGTGTCAGATACGCTCCGTCGGGGCTATAGGTCGCGCCTTCGACGCCTTCGCGAATCACGGTCAGGCCGTCGCCCGCCCCGTATTCGTACTCGATCAGATCGCGATCGTCGGCCGCGATGAAGCGGCGACCGTCTTTCGAAAAACGAATGATTCGCCCGGGCACCGTGAGCAACAACTGATTGCCGTTCGGGTTCCAGAGGCGCGTGACGTTGTCCATGCCGGACGTGGCCAACAATGTGCCGTCCGCCGAAAAGCGAACGTCGAATACGACGCCCCCGTGCCGACCGGGCAGGTATCGGCCATAGCGATAGGGCCGATTCCAGATGTAGACCTGTCCGGAGGCGGTGCCGAACGCGATCGAACCGCCGTCCGGGCTCCAGGCGAGGCCGTCCGACTCCGTCACCTGCGGAGACGCTTCAACTTCTTCGAGCGTGCTCGCGTCGAGTATCTGAGGGCTGGCCAGGCCGTTCGTCACGGCCAGGAGTTTCCCATCCGGCGAGTAGCGCGCATGGCCGTAGGCGAAGCGCCGCTTCGCTTCACTGAGTCGCTGACCGGTCGTCAGGTCCATCACTTGAAGGAGTCCGTTCGATCCTTCGACGATGGCTTCGAGCCGCTGCGGGTGCCAGTCGAGCTTCGTCGCCCAATTCAATGGATTGGGCGAATCGAATACAAATTTCTGAACTTCGCGATCCCAGATTCGGAATCGGCTCTGGCGGATATCGACGGCGCCGACCATGATTTCCGCGACGAATCGACCCGTGGGGCTCATTTGCCGTTGGATGTAGCGATACTGCACGTCGGACGGGACGACGGGCAACAATTCGTCGGGCCGTGCGCCGGTGGAATCGCGAACGATCGTCCGCTGCGTGGCGCGATCCGAGAGGATGAATTGATTCAGGCTGGCATCGCAATCGAGGTCGAACGCGCCGGACGACAGGCTTGGCTTGCGACTCACGATTCGCACGTCCGGCAACGCCAGCGAAGCGATCGCTTCGTCCCGGAGTTCCGCTCGTTGCTCGTCGGACAGTTCGTCCGGTGGAACCGCCTTCAAGATTTCCCGAATCGCGTCGAGGCCCCGATAGCGTTGACCGACCCGGCCCGAACCGCGGACGGCCCGCGCCTCGCCGATGTACGCCTTGTACAGTTGCTGCCGGCGCGTTCGCTCGGCCTCGCGCGCTCGGTCCTCGGCGTCGCGGGCCTGATCGCGTTGCGCACGCAAGACGACCGCCCCGACCGACGAACCGATCGCGACCAGAAGGATCAAGCAAACGACCGAGCCGATCAACGTGGCCGTCCAAGGATTTCGCCGCGACCAGCGCCAGGCTCGGACGACGCTGCCGATTGGCCGAGCCGCGATGGGCCGACCATTCAAGAACGCGTCGAGGTCGTCGGCCAGGGCCTTGGCCGACGAGTACCGGTCGGTCGGCTCCTTGGCGAGACACTTCTGACAGATGAGGTCGAGGTCGCGCGGCACGTCGGCGACGCGAGAACGGACCGACGGGGGCGTCATTTCAGCCACTTGCCGCAACAGGCCGATTGGGTCGGGATCATCGAAGGGCCGCGTGCCCGCGAGGCATTCGTAGAGAATGACGCCGAGGCCATGCACGTCGGCCGGCGGGCCGACGTACTTGGCCGCCCCCTTCGCCTGCTCGGGCGACATATAGGCCGGCGTGCCCATGATCGCATCGGTTGCCGTCAGGTCGCTGCCGCCGGTTCTCTTCGCTAGCCCGAAGTCCGTGATCTTGGGCGAACCCGCTTCGTCGAACAGAACGTTGGCGGGCTTCAAGTCCCGATGCACGATGCCGAGATCGTGGGCGGCCTGAACGGCGAACGCCAGCGTGCGAATCAAACTGGCTGCTTCGTTCGGAGTGAATCGCCCCTTGGTCCGCAGGCAATCGGCCAAACTGCCGCCGGACAGGTATTCCATCGCCAGGAACGGCCGACCGTTCGACTCGCCGAACTCGTAAACCTGGACGACATTCGCGTGCCGCACGGCCGCGACGGACTCGGCTTCCGCCAGGAATCGAATCAGCTCTTTCGGCCCCGCCAAGTCGCCGCCGAGGACCATCTTCAAGGCGACGATTCGATTCAAGCGAATCTGGCGGGCGCGAAAGACGACCCCCATCGCACCCTGGCCAATCGGCTCGATCACATCGAAGCCTGGGATCGCCTTCGGCAATTCGGGGCGAGCATCGGGTCGATAGTTGAGCGTCGCTTGCGAATCGGGCCGAGCCGTGACTGTGGCGAAATCGCGGACGGCTTGACTGAATTGAAATTGAACCGCGAGATCGGCTCGATATCCGGGAAAACGCTCCTGATACTCGGCGAGCGTCGGCTCGTCGCCGCGCTCGCGGCGCAGTTGAACCTCGGCCATGATCAGGACGAGAGCATCTTCGTCGGTGATCGTTGGCAACAGGGCGATGTACGATTCGACTCGAGAGCCGGAGCCCGATTCCCAACGTCGCGCCTGATCGGCGCGCACCAACACGACGGGATCGTCCTGCTCGGCCAATTGGGCACGCAGGTCGGCCCAGGCCGGGTCGTCGGTGGTGGGGAGCGGGTTCATGCCGTGGAGCGATTCGGAGCGCGGGTCGGGCGGCCGTCGCCAATCTTAGCCCGAGCGCCTCGACCGCGTAGACATGAGGTCCGCGATTCGGGGGCAACTCGCAGGTTGAGGATGCGGATTTGGGCCGGGGGTTGGAGAAAGCCCGCCAAGAATCAGGTAAATGAATCAATAGAATTCGAGTGTCCGGATTACTCGGATTTTAGTCGGTTCAATCATTCGAGCGGTGGTGTTATGCGCTTCACCAAGATGCAAGGTTGCGGGAACGACTACGTCTACGTGGATCTGTTCCGCGACAAGGTGCCGGGCGATCCGGCTAATCTGGCCGTGGCCATTGCGGATCGGCACTTCGGAGTCGGCGGGGATGGGCTCATCCTGATTGGGCCATCCGAGCGGGCCGATGCCCGAATGCGGATGTTCAACGCCGATGGGTCCGAGTCCGAGATGTGTGGCAACGGTCTGCGGTGCGTAGCGAAGTACGTGTTTGATCACGGCATCGCCCGCACGGAACGACTCGCGATCGAGACCGGGCGGGGCATCTTGAGTGTCGCTCTCGAAGTGGCGAACGGCAAGGCCCGACGGGTCCGCGTCGACATGGGCGAGCCGATCCTCGAAGCGGCCAAGATTCCGACCTTGCTCGCGGGCAACCCGCCGATCGAACAAACCGTCTCGTACACGCCCGAGTCGGGCAATACTCTGGCCGTGACGTGCGTCTCGATGGGGAATCCACACGCGGTCACATTCGTTCCCGAAATCACCGATCGTCTGGTGCATCACGTCGGGCCACTGATTGAACGACACGAAGTATTCCCCCGACGCGTGAACGTCGAGTTCGTTCGAGTGAACTCGCGGAGCGACGCAACGATGCGGGTCTGGGAGCGCGGCAGCGGTGAGACGCTCGCCTGTGGGACCGGGGCCTGTGCGGTCGCGGTTGCCGGAGTGCTGACGGATCGATTCGACCGCAAGGTGACGATCCACCTGGTTGGTGGCGATCTCGAAATTGAATGGGGGCTGGACAATCATGTCTACAAGACGGGCCCGGCCGTCGAAGTCTTCAGCGGCGAATGGCCGGGGTGAACCGATGCACGACACGATTCGACAATACTTGAGAGCGCAGCCATTCGTGCCATTCCGAGTGTACCGCGCGACCGGCGTCAACTGGCTGATCTGGCACCCCGATTACGCGTTCGTGGCTCCGGACAACCGAACATTCCTGGTCTACGAGCGCGATAAGTCGGTTCATTTCCTGGAGGTTTCGGACGTGACGCGACTCGAGTTTGAACCCGATCCGACTCCCCTGCTGGTCGATCCGCCGGCATGAAGATCCGCGACCCCGAATCCATTCGCCGCGTGGCCATCGCCGGGTCGTATGTCGCCCGGGCGTGGTATCACACGCTTCGATACGCCTACCGCCCGCTGACCTCCTACGTCATGGGCGATCGACCCGAGCTTCTTGATGGCGGCCGATACGTTTACGCCTTCTGGCACGAGTATCTGTTCGTGCCATCGTACACCTACGCCCGCTCGGATACGGCCGTCCTGATCGGCCAACATGCCGATGGCGAACTGCTCACGCACATGAACGAGCGGTTTGGGTTCAAGGTGATTCGCGGTTCGTCGACCCGTGGCGGGACGGCCGCTTTGCTTCGGTTGCTTCGCGACGGTACGAGCCGGCACTTCGGCATCACGCCCGATGGGCCGAAAGGGCCGCGCCGGAAGTGTCAGTTCGGCACCGTGTACCTCGCTTCGCGAACGGGCCTGCCCATCGTCCCGGTCGGGTTCGGCTACTCGCGGTGTTGGCGGGCGAAGAACTGGGATCGATTCGCGTTGCCGTTGCCGCTTTCGCGCGTTCGCTGCGTCTCGTATCATCCGATTCGGGTGCCCGACGGTCTGAGCACCTTGAAGCTCGAACCGTATCAACGCCAGGTCGAAGACGCCTTGAACCACGCGACCGCCATCGCCGAGAACTGGGCCGCGACCGGCGAGTTCGATCCGCTCGGTTACGTGCCGCCGAGCGACGCCATTGTGAACCCGGCCCATCAAAAGGCCTGGCCTTCTCCTCGCCTGGTCCGCCGCCGATGACCATCCTCGACTGCCTGACCGATCGGCGCGTGCGACTCGTGGTCGCCTGGTTGCTGCTGGTCGGCGCGGTCGGGCAACGTGGCTACGCGGCGTGGATCAACTTCAAACAGGCGGAGAATCCGAACGGAAACGACGGCCACACGTCGATCGATTTCGGCGGCCAGTGGATGATGGGCCGATTGCTCGTGTTGGGTCACGGCCGCGAGTTGTATTCGCGCGAAACGCATCGCACCGTTGCCCGCGACGCGTTTGGACAACACGATGGCGACCGGCTCGTTGGCTGGTATCCCGGTGCGGAGACCGACACCGTGGCGGGCCCGTTGTACCCGCCCGTCCACGCCTTCGTGATGGCACCGGCCGGGCTGATCGCCGATCCGTACCTGTCATACCGAATCACACAACTGTTCCTGTTCGGCTGTTTGTGCTTCGCCGGGCTCGGCGTGCGCTACATGTCGAACGGCCGTTGGTGGTGGTCGATGGCCACCGCGATCTTGTTCCTGTACCCCGGCTGTCGCGGCGGTCTCGACCTGGCGCAGAACAGTGCGATCACCGTAACCATCCTGATTTGGGGTTGGGCGCTTGTCGTTCGCGGCCGACGTTCGTGGGGCGGGTTGATCTGGGGGCTACTCGCTTTCAAGCCGGTGTGGGCCGTTTCGTTTCTCGCGGCGTTACTCTTGCTTCGCCAGTGGCGGGCGGCCGCGAGCATGGCCCTCACCGGGCTCGGCTTGGTACTACTCTCGATTCCGTTCGTCGGCGTGCAATCCTGGTACGACTGGTTGCACGTCGGTCAGGCGGCGGCCGCGAATTACAACGTGGATCGAAACTGGATCTTCCTGAGCCGCGATTTGTTCGGCATTCCGCGGCGCATGTTGCTCGAGTTCGTCAACGGCCAGGCCGTCCGCGATCGTCCGATCGCGGCGGTGGCCGGCTGGGCCCTCTGGGGCACGGTCGCCGCGATCTCGCTGTTCGTGATTCGTCGAGCCCGAAAATCGGATCGGCTCGTCGGCCCCTTGCCGGCCTTCGTGTTCCTCGCGGCGTGGCTGTGCACCTATCGCTTCATGTATTACGACGCGTCGGTCGCCGTGATCGCCGTGTTCGTTTTGCTTGCGGACTTTCGGCCTTACTTTCGCCACGCCTGGTGGCCGGCCCGATCGTGGGCGGTTGTCTTCGTCGCCTTGATGCTCGTCTTTGAAAATGGCACGGTC
>JANLUE010000404.1:0-2370 GCA_031363325.1 Gemmataceae bacterium | reverse complement strand
AAACGCCAATTCCCAATCGGCATCGGGTTAAGCGCCGTGGGTTTCCAGCCGCGGTCGCTCCCGAGATCGAATGCCCGGGGCACGCCGTTGCGGGTTCACCCCTGGAGCTAACGCTCCAGGTCTCGCCATCGTGTTGAGAGAGATCGATCGAAATCGGCAACGATTAGCTTTCCCGAAGTGCTCGCGCAAACTCCCCCACGTTGGCGTACCGAAGCGCTGGCTCGCGCTCGAGGGCCCGGTGGATTGCGTTGGCCAACGCTTCGGGAATGTCCGGTCGACGGTCACGGATGGGGATCGCAACGTCTTCGAGAACCACGAGGATGGCCGGGCGATTGGCGGCCGCGAACTCGTGGATGTATTGGCCCGTCAGCAAGTGGTAGAGCGTGGCCGCGACGGCGAACTGATCCGAGGCCGGCGTGACGTTGCGATAGTCCGTCACTTGTTCCGGCGGCATGTAGGGCGGGGTGCCGCAGAATTCCCCCTCGCGCGACAGCCCGCTGAGTTGCGACGCCTGATAGACGCGGGCCAAGCCGAAGTCGGCGAGCTTCACCGCGTAGCCGCTGTCGCCCTTGCGCAGCAGGATGTTCGATGGCTTCACGTCGCGATGCACGAACCCTTCCCCGTGGGCGTACTCGAGTGCCTTTAGGACTTCGAGCATCGTCCGCACGGCCGAGCGAACCGACCACGGCCCGCGTTGCTTCAGCAAGCGCTCGGCATCGATGCCCGGCACATAGTCCATCGTGAAGTACAGCAAGCCGGCGATGGCCCCGATCTCGCGGAAGCGGACGATGTTCGGATGGTCGAGTTGCTTGAGGATGCTCGCCTCGCGGATGAAGCGATCGATGTTCCGGCGCGTCACTGTACCCCCCGGTGCGACGGCCTTCAGGGCAACCTCCGAGCCGTCGGCTTCACGCGTCGCCAGGTAGACCACGCCCATGCCGCCACGCCCGAGTTCCCGTTCAATGCGGTAGCCGGGAATGGCTGGCACTTCGTCGAAAATCGGCGTGGGGCCGACGTGAGCGATCGTCGGGTCGGGCGGAGCATTTTGGGCCGCGTCGGTCGTCTCGGTCTCGGGGCTGCGTTCGATGCGAACGCCGATCAGCGTCTTGCCGGCCCGAATCGTGTCGCCATCTTTGAGGTCGGCGCGCGGCACCTTTTCCCCGTTCAAGCGCGTGCCGTTGCGACTGCCGAGATCGACAAGTCGGCAGAGCGGGGGGTTGATCTCGACGAGGAAATGGAAGCGCGAAAAGTACGGGTCCTTCTTGTCCGGCTGGAAGTGAACGCCGGCTCCACGACCGACGATGAAGTTGTCCCGTTCGGCGAAGTCGAACGACTTGCCCGCGTTCGGGCCGGCGGTTACGGTGAGTATCACCCGCATTCGGGCATGATATCCGCCGTGCGGCCGACTCGCTCGGCGAGTCGGAACGGACTTGTGTCAAGTGGCGAACATCTTGTTAAGGGCCAGCACCGCTCGCGAAGGGTGTCGGTTCGCTCCGTCAATCGAAGGTTGACGGAACACGATCCGAATCCAGTCGCTAAATTGTCCTCACTTCTCCCGGAGTCGATCATGTCTCTCTCCCGCCGCGACTTCTTGCATTCGTCCGCCGGGCTCGCGTTGGCCGGCATCGCGAACGCCGCTGCGAGCGACACCCGCGTCATCTTCCTCACGTTGCTCGGCGGGCCGAGTCAGCTCGATACCTGGGACCCAAAGCCGGACGCGCCGAGCGAGGTCCGGGGGCCGTTCGCCACGATCCCGACACGCGTGCCGGCGCTCCGGTTCACGGAGTTGTTCCCGCGCCTGGCCGCGCTCGCCGACCGGTTTGCCGTTGTCCGATCGATGTACCACAACGCCCCGCCGATCCACGAGACGGGCCTGCAACTCTTGCAGACGGGCGGGCTCGGCACTCCGGATGCCGAACGGCCAAGCCTGTCGGCGCTCGCGTCCGCCAAGTACGGTTCGGCCAGCGTGCTGCTGCCGGGGCCGATCGGATTCACCGGCGTGAACATTGGGCATGGCCAATCGGCGGGTTCGCTTGGGCAGGACCACGAACCGAAAACGGTCGAATTCGATGTCACTGCCGACCGAAGTCGCGAGCGGTTCGGCCGAACACCGTTCGGCGACGATTGCCTCCGGGCCGCCCGACTCGTCGAGCGGGGCACCCGGTTCGTCACCGTGAACATGTTCCAGTCCGTGTACGACACGATCACCTGGGACTGTCACTCGGCGGGTGGCTCGCTGCGAAGTGAACTGACCCACTACCGCCAAATCGGCCCGATGTTCGACGCCGCGTTCGCCGGCCTGATCGAGGAACTCGGCGAGCGTGGCCTGTTGAGTTCGACGCTGGTCGTCGCGACGGGCGAGTTCGGCCG
>JANLUE010000386.1:0-4750 GCA_031363325.1 Gemmataceae bacterium | reverse complement strand
GTTTCCAGGAGCAACGTTCGCGAAGCTGTAAGTTCCGTCCGCCGCGCTTGTCGTCGTCGCGATCAAGACTCCATTAATGTCAACGAGCGAAACGACTACGCCCGCGCGCCCAACCTCTGCTGCGTCCTTGATGCCATCACCATTCGAATCGACCCAGACTCGCCCGCCGAGAAGCGCGGAAGGCTGTACGACATACCTCAGACCTAAATCCAAGTTGTATCGTTCGGTTCCGGCGGAGACCGTGAAGAAATCCGAGTACCCTGTGGACGAAAAGTCACTATCAATGCCGTCATCAGAGCTGACATCCTTGGACGTGACGGTCGTACCCGATGGGATCAGGACTTGCAGCCGATACGTTCCGGGCGTGGCATCGAATAGGTAGACGCCGTATTGATCAGTCATCGACTCGTAGACCGTCGATCCGCCTGAATTGAGAAGTCGGACAGTCACGCCGGGGATGTTCAATTCGCCATAATCTTGAATGCCGTCTGAATCCAGGTCATTCCAAACGTCGTGTCCCACCAAGCAGCCACGCGTCGAAAGGATGGACGCATACGTGCTTCCGGACGAGTCGAAACCGTCTCCAACACTATATTCAAATGAATCATATCCAACGAAACTTGTCGTGGGACTATAAGTAAATGAACCGTTACTCGACAAGACCAAGTTGCCGCGAGTTGCAGGTATCGAAATCGCAGTCGACATCGGGTCGCCGTCGACATCGGCGTCATTGATTCGCACTCCCGATGCGAACGGAACGGATAACGTCTGACCCGGAGAAATCCCAAACACGTCCTCCGCCGCCGTCGGGGCATTGTTGGTCACGTCGACGGTGACCCAAACGGTCGGGCTCGTCGCCAAGCCATCAGTGACGACGTAGCTGAACGTCTCGGCACCGACAAAGCCGGCCGATGGAACGTAGTCGAAGCCGCCATTCGATGAAACGACAAGGCTTCCGTGCTGTGCCGCGGATGACACGCTCACTGTCAGAGTGTCTAAATCCCAATCGTGGTCGTTTGCCAGTACGCCATCGATTCCCGTGCGATGAATTGACCCGCCGTGTGGCACCACGTAGACATCGGATTCGCCAACGGGCGACTCGTTGGTGGGGGTCACATAGACAGACGTCTCGGCACTCGTCGCTCCATTCGACGTCACCCGATAAGTGAACCAACCCGTACCATTCGAACCCGCGTTGAACAAATAGGAGAAAGAACCGTCTGGTCGGAGAACCACGCTCCCTTGCGGCCCCGTCGAGACGAGTTGAACAGTGGCGTTCGACCAGTTCGGGGCCTCATCATTGTCCACCACGCCCGGAGCGCCAACTTCGAGTGTCCAACCTCGATTCCAAAAATATCCGTCGGATAGTGTCGCGAGCGGGTTTGGCGCCTTTGCCGCTTTGACCGTGATCTTAATGGTAGCGTCCAGCTGCCCAGTGAACTCCGCGTCATCATTTGAGTCAGCAACCAACCAGTAGTCGCCAGCATTCGGCGCCACTCCCTGCAATTTCACGTTTTTGAACTCGCCATTTGCATCGACGACGACTGAACCGATCTTATTCGCAAGAGCAGTTCCATTTGGCAATGTCGTCTGCGCGTTATTGAATGGAACCAAGTAAAAATTCACTGTCTTGCCGGCGCGAAATTGCTCGCCACTCGCGATGACAATATCACCTCCAGTACGAATCGATCCGGGCGTGCTAACTACGATCGACTGCTTCCAGTTATCCAATAAAACTTGCACCGTCTTGTCTTTCGAATTCCCAGATAGATCTTTGACGGTAACCTTCACGTCGTAGACATCGTCGGGATACTCCGCCTCAGAGTTTCGCTTTGCGCGAACCGCGTCCGTATCTGGTACATTCCAGGCTTGGCCGGACTTGGCTTTTGAGTTCCAGTAGTATTTGTGGCCGTCAACTGGAAACGATCCTCCGGCACCGAAAACACTTGATTGCGAAGCCGTGTTGGACAGTAGATACCAAAATGGTCCCGAGAACCCTGAATCGGCTTTGGAGTCATTTGCGTAGACCGACCGAGTTCTTCGAAAATGAGTGAAGTACTTGTAGGAGTCAATCGTGTCGCTTATGGCTGAAAAATTGAAGCCTGCGATGTTTTGTACATGCCCCCCAAATGCTTTGCCTTTGATGTCAAACTGGAAAGTCGCAGGATTCAGCTTAGCTGCGGGCGCCGCAGTCGCTGCCCCAAATTTGTCGTACGCATCAATCAACAAATCCAGGAGTGCGCTCCCATTCGCGGCCAACTTGCCGATGATCTGGACATCAACCAACTTCACCTTGGTACTACCCGTCAAATAGTTTACATTGGTTCGAATCTTTTCTTGTTCGCTTGGGCCGCCGGCCGTTGACTGATGTGCGCCCAAAACTCTATCTTCTTCCGCAATCCGAAATTTAATATCTCCAATTGTTGGGGCGAGCGCGTCAAGCGCTGGTGGAAATTCCGCGAGTGGATTTCGGTTAGGAATTGGCTGCAGCTTGCGACCAGATCGTCCGATACCATAAGCCTGGTCCGCTCCGATACCACGATTGAGATGAAGATGATTCGGGTAGCTCTCGGTACGTTCGGGAAATTCTGCAACCTTGCCAATTACCGTCACCCCTTTTTTGACTTCCATGTCGATTCGTATTTTTACGTCGGGGATGACGTGGAGATATGTCCATTTCTTTGTAGTCGCGGCATTAAATGCGTTCCTCGTTCCATCTGCGACAACCACTGCTGAGAAAAATGCAGCCTTCGGCTGCACAATATCCAAAACGAATCCATCGTCGACAGCCGTGACAACGTCGTTGGGTGCGACGCCAGCGATATCGAGTCCCTCGTGCATATGCACGCCAATATCCGTGACGCCATTCTTGACATCCTGGTATTGAGCCCAAGTGCCAACCAGTGGATTCGAATCCAGTCCTCCAGCAAATGGCCAAGCGATAGCTGGTAGGGCTAATTCCTCCAATTGATCTACTCGCAGGTGACAGCGGGCCACGATTGAAGACATGTGGCGCCCCAAAAAAGCTACAATTCAAGCCGATTGTCCATCTGACCACGCTATCGTGGGCGATCGATAGATAGCGAAATTCGAGAGCTGTCCCAATACGATTTCATTTCCATTGCGAGCATTCGACCTTGGCAGCGTGGGACCGAAGCCAACCCGTCCAGGCGTCGAGTTCGAATTGCTCGCCGCGATCAATGATATCAAGTTCCAGTAGGACGTACATTTTGGGTGGCGTACTTTTAGAGAACTCTTCCGGATAGTACTTCAAGAGCGAATTCTTCAATCGATCGAACGGAATGTCAATAGTACCTTCGGCAACCATTTGGCCCCGTGGGATTTCAGTGAACCAATCTTTCTTGGATTCAGTTGAGTCTGGTTTCTTTGCCGGAATGAGAAAATCATAGTAGGTGCCGCTTGATCCTAGTGCATAGACAACAATTCGAGAGTACGTCCCCATCGGTTCAGTGAGCGTCGGCTTACGGATCGCAAGTGGAACTCGGCTGCCCTTGTAAATCAAATTCCATTGCGTACGAAGCAACCTCTGGCCATCGTACTTTACTATTTCTGCTTTCGGAGTTCGCAACAATAGGCCACTTTTGTACGGGACTTCAGGGTTGTCGACGCCGGGATTTCCGCCCTTGTCAGGCTTCTCAGCGATTTCGGTGAGATTGGGAGCGCCACTGGAATCCAATCCTATCAATAGGACCACCAGGCCAGCAGACAACAGCAACGCAAAACTTGTAGAGTATCGTTCACGCATGTTAGTTACCATTTCGTGGCCTTCACCGGCAGTAATGGTCCCGAAAGTTTGCCCGTCCAAGCATCGAGTTGCAACTCGTGTCCGCGATTAATAATGTTCATTCTAAGGCGGACAAATAGCTTCGGAGCACGATCGACGAGGAATTCGTCCGGGAAAGTCTCAATGAACTTCGCCTTCGAGGCCGCGAGTGGGAACGACAATCTACACTTGCCGGACTTCGCAGCCTCCGAGATCGTCAGGAACCACTCTTTCTCTTCCGGCTCTTCAGCGACAAGCGGGCGCGGGCTCTTGAGTACGACGACATAAGCTTTTCCACTTATCCCCTGAGCAACGACGTCAACAATTGTTTGCCCTGAATCGGCAAGTTCGAGATTGGGTCGGTGAATGACCAGTGGCCAGCGGCGGCCGCGATATTCGTACTCCAACTCAAATCGAATCGTTGCCTGCTCATCTACCAAGGATACTTCAGCATTGGCACTCTTAAGTAGTACTCCATTCACAGGAGCGGGCGGTTTTGCTTTCAGTGCGGCGTCGAGGTCGAATCGCACGGGTTTGCTACTCGGATCTTCGGCATGGAGAGGAAGAATCGATGCCGTCAAGATCGTGGAAGCAATGATCCAAGAAACTCTGAGACTCATACCGCCCGCCTTGTTGAAAGCCGGCGAAAGACAAGGATGGGGGTGCCCTGAGCCGCCCGGTACAGCACTTATGGCTGCGCCCTTCCGAGCCTGACCAGGTTCATACCTTCCCGTCGGTCAGGCCCCCACCCATGTCTTCCGCCGCTCGGCTATTTCTTCGTCTGACCCCGGGCGAAGATGCTCGCCACGAACGTCAGAATGTCGGTCGCACTCGATTCGTTGTAACCGTAGTTTCGGATCAGACGCTGCTTGACGATATCGATCTTCTCTTGCGTCGCCTTGTCCACCACGTTCGAGACCAGCGAGGTCAGCTTGATCGTGTCCTTCTGGTCTTCGAACAACTTCA
>JANLUE010001114.1:0-4376 GCA_031363325.1 Gemmataceae bacterium | reverse complement strand
CCGTGTTCGACTTCGGCCTCGCCCTCGATCGCGACTACCCGATGCAGACGGCCATCGGCTTCCTCTCGCCGGTCGCCGTTGTGCCCACAACCAAGGGCCCGCCGCACATCGGCCCGACCGGCTGGCTGTTCCACCTCGATTCGCCGAACTTGCTGATGTTGAACCTGCGGCCGCTCGACGACGGCTCGCGCGGGTTCATCGCGACGTTCCTGGAAACGAGCGGCGTGCACGGCGGCTCGGCGGAACTGCGTTGCGTTCGCGACCCGGCCGGTGCCGTGCTCGTGGACGGCGACGGCCTGCCGGCTGGCGGCCTCACGGTCGTCGGCGACGCGGTGAGGCTGGAGTTCGCAGCCGGCGAACTGTTGCGCGTCCGCGTGGACCTGGGGTGATTGGCGCAGGGTCAACAGCGCCAGATTGACGATGAAGAGTGCGACTGCGGCCGCCAATAATGGCGTGGCCATTCCCGATGGTTTTCGAATGGGAATTGTAGCCGGCGGCCCGCGTTCGTCGGCCTTCTGAGGTGGTTGAATCACTGCTCGTTGCACCGGTTGAGCCGGCACGACCATCGTCCCGTTCCGGCCGTACGCCATGGCCCCCGATTTCAACCAAATCTCGACGGCCCGCAATTGAATCTTCGCGTCGTCCGCATGCAACAGCGACCGCTGGACCGCGAACGCCTCGTTGCTCAGTTCGTCGAACCGCCGGACTTGCGCGTCCCGATAAAGTTCCCGCCATTCCGCCGCGAACCGACTCGGCCACGCCTGCACGGTGGACTCCTGCCGCTGCACCTTCTCGGCAACGACCTTCCACGCGAACCCGGCGGCCCGAAGCTCGGCGGCGATGTTCAACAGATGTCGAATGCTGCGAGCCACGATCGACTCCACACCAGGAATGCCCTTCTAAACCAAAGAGGGATAATGCGAGGCGTGCGGGTGTCAAGGTGGGGGTGAGCGGAATTGGGAGAATATCGTCCGCGGAGACGGACACAATTCTCAGGTCGCGAAGGCGAGTGACCGATGGACTATACCAATTGGGGAGCGTTATCGACCTTCAGATTCATAGTGCCACTGACGGGTATCGCGGAAGGAACGACTCGAGGTGTCGCCATGAAACTCCGACTCTCCTTTTCAATCGCCTTCCTGTTCGCCGCCAGCGCGAGCCCGGCCGAGCCGCCGGAGGCGATTGCGCCTTACTTTAAGCCGCCGGCTGAGTATGCAGGCAAGCTCGGCTCATTTCGGTCGCCGCTCAAGTTCGATGACGGTTCCGTGGTGAAGTCGCCAGCCGATTGGGCCAAGCGGCGGGCGGAAATCCTCAAGACCTGGCACGGGCTCATGGGGAGCTGGCCGGCGGCGATCAACAAGCCGAAGGTCGAAGTGCTTTCGTCGGCGAAGCGCGAGAACTTCACGCAACAACACGTTCGCATCGAGGTCGCTCCCGGCCGCTCGACGGACGACGCCCGCTTGCTCATCCCGGCTGGCGCGGGGCCGTTCCCGGCCGTGCTCGTGGTCTTCTACGATTCGCTCACGGGCATCGGCGAAGGGAAGAAGGAACTGCGGGACTTCGCGTATCAATTGGCGAAGCGCGGCTTCGTGACGCTGTCGCTCGGCAGCCCGCCCGCTTCGTACTATCCGGACAAGGAAGCCTGTCGGCTCCAGCCGCTCTCGTATCACGCCTACGTCGCGTCGAACTGTCGGCGCCTGTTGGCGAACTTGCCGAACGTGGACCCGAAGCGGATCGGCGTGACCGGGCATTCGTACGGCGGGAAGTGGGCGATGTTCGCGAGTTGCCTGGACGAAGGGTTCGCGGCGAGCGCGTGGTCGGACGGGGGGATCGTGTTCGACGAAGCGCGCTCGAACGTGAATTACTGGGAGCCGTGGTATCTGGGGCATGAAATCGGCAACGAGCGGAAACCCGGCGTGCCGAGCGACAAGAACCCGCGAACCGGGCCGTATAAGGCGATGATCGCGGCCGGCCGCGACCTCCACGAGTTGCACGCCCTGATGGCCCCGCGACCGTTCCTGGTCTCGGGCGGCTCCGAAGACTTGCCGGAGCGCTGGATCGCCTTGAACCACGCGGTGGCCGTCAACGAATTGCTCGGCGCGAAACACCGCGTGGCCATGACCAACCGCAAGACGCACGACCCAACGCCCGACTCGAACGAAGCGCTGTATCGCTTCTTCGAGTGGGCGTTGGGTTCGCGGTGACCTACTTCGGCCCGATTTCCGCCAGAAGGGCGTCGACCGCTTTGTCCATTTGCGGCCCGCGCGCATCGCGGTACCGAATCACGCCCTTCGCGTCGATGATCCAAATCGACGGCCAACTTGTCACTTTCCAGGCTTGAGAAATGGGGCCGCGCTTGCTGCCGCCATTCCAGAACGAACGCCAGGTCAGACGTTCTTCGACGAGGACTTCTTTCAAGACTTCTCGATCGTCGTCACTGTTCACGCCGATCAGTGCAAACGGTTTACCTTCGAGGCGACTGACGAGCGACCGCTCGTGTTCGTACATGGCACGACAGGGCGGTCACCAGTGGCCCCAAAAATCGAGGACCACCACCTTTCCCCGGTAATCCGAGAGCTTGAACTTGGTGCCGTCGATGTCCTCGCCTTCAATATCGGGGGCCATGTTGCCGACCGCCAAGCCGACCACCTGTTCGCCACCGGCCGCTCCCTTGGGTTGGCCGACCAGGCCTCCACCCTTCACCTGGCCCGGGAAGCCACCCTTTGCTTGAACCGGGCCGTTGCCCGAGTTCGCGTTGGCGACGTCGGTCGGCGCGGGCTTCGCGTCGCCCCAAACCACGTAGGCCGCGATCGCGCCGCCGACCAGGAGGAACAAGGCCCCCACGATCGGGACGATGATCAAGGCCGGATTCGTTTTCGGTTTCTGCTTGGCCTTGCCGCGCGAGCGGGGTCGCGGCTCGTCGTCGAAATCTTCGTCGTCTCGATCGCGATCCCGATCGCGGCGACGCGGCTCTTCGTTGCGGGCCGATTCGCGGCGGGCGGGTGGCGGGTCGTCGTCGAGCGGCCCGGCCGTCGGCCGGAACACGGCCTCGCAGCTCGGGCACCTGATCTTCTTGCCGTCCGGGACGGGCTCCGTTCGCTGGAGCGTCGCCTTGCATTCCGGACAACGAATGCGATTCGCGGGCATGAAACCTCCCAGTGCGAGTGCGAGTCGAGGGGATGAGTTGGACTGTATCATCAGGGCGCGTCGGCCGCAAGGATCAAAGCGCCTTTAAGAACGCGACCAACGCGTCGATTTCGTCCTTCGACAATTCGAGCGGGCGGACGACGGGGTCCAGGTTCGCGTTCGCCCCGCCGCCACGGCTGTAAAATTCGACGACTTCATTGAGCGTCTTCAGGCTCCCGTCGTGCATGTACGGCGGGGTGAGCTTCACGCCGCGCAGGGTCGGCACTTTATACTTGCCCCGGTCGGCGTCGGACTTGGTCACCGCGAATCGGCCCAGGTCGTCCGAGCCCCAACTCACGCCGGTGTTGCGGAACGATTCGTCCGTGAAGTTCGAGCCCGCGTGGCACTTCCAGCACAGGCCCTTGCTTTCGTACAGCCACAGGCCATGTCGTTCAGCCGGCGTCATGGCGTCGCGCTCGCCCTTCTGGCGGAACCGATCGACGGGGCTGTCGCCGCGAAGGAGCACGCGCTCGAAGGCGGCGATCGACTTGCCGAGGTTCACGGCCGTCACGCCATCGGGAAACGCCTCCGCGAACTTCGCCTTGTAGGCGGCATCCGCTTTCAATCGTTTAATCGCCTCGGCCACGCTCGAACCCATCTCGACCGGGTTCGCGATCGGCTCGAGCGCTTGTTCCTCGAGCGAGCTAGCCCGGCCATCCCAGAAGAACGCCGTCCCGTAAGCGCGATTCAACAACGACGGTGCCCGGCGATGCCCGGTCTTACCGCCGATGCCAACGGGTCGAGCGTCCGGGCTCGCGAAGCCGTGGTCCGGCCGATGGCACGTGGCACAGGCAACGGAGCGATCGGCCGAGAGAATCGGATCGAAGAACAACTTGCGGCCGAGTGCGACGCGGTGTGGGGTGAGCGGATTGTCTTTCGATTCGGGCCGCGCGGCGAGGCCGAGCGGGACTTTGTCGAGTGCGAGTTTCTCGGGCAACGAGTCGACGGGAATCGACGCCGGCGACTTGGCCAACAGGCCAGCCGCTGCCGCGAGCGCTACGAAAGAAATGGCTCGAAGGGGCATGGACAATTCCAGAACTCAAAACTCTTCAGTATTTGAATTCATCATCTCGTTCAGGCGAGCCGGGGGACGTTAGTCCCCCGGGTGAACCCGCAAACAACACGAAGTTCAATGGGATTCCAGAAATCGCCATTGTCTCTGCGGGCTAACCCGGGGGACTAACGTCCCC